>JALXCG010000845.1 GCA_026991065.1 Gemmatimonadota bacterium
TCTACTACAGCATCGGAAACGCCGCAAAACTGGTCGGTGTCAAGCCTTCCGTGTTGCGCTATTGGGAGACTGAGTTCCCTTTCCTGCGGCCGCGCAAGAACAAGGCAGGCAATCGCGTCTACCGTCCGGCCGACCTCAAGCGTTTGCTCCTGGTGCGCCGCCTCCTGCACGACGAGGGCTACACCATCGCCGGGGCGAAGAAGCGTCTGGAGGGAGCGGGGGAATCGGAGCAACTCAGTCTTTGGGTTGAGCGCCAGAGTGCCGAGGCGGTGCTCGATTCGATTCGGGGAGACGTACGTGTTCTGCTGGCACTGCTGGAACGGGGGGCGGTAGACCCCGCTTGAATCTACGGCGGCGAAATGCGCGGGAAATCCGGGCTGGGGCTTGACGGGAGGCTCCAGACTGGCTAGATTACGCGACGTCGGGGTGTGGCGCAGCCCGGTAGCGCACCCGTCTGGGGGGCGGGTGGTCGCTGGTTCAAATCCAGTCGCCCCGACCATGCTTGTCCGCCCGGTTGGTTTCTCCAGCCGGGCGGATCTGTTTTTGCGCCGGACCTGCTTCCAGGTTCCAGAGAGGGAGCGATCGCGGATGCGTCCAATCCTGATCTTGATCCCGGCTTTCAATGCCGCGAAGTACCTTGGTGCGGTCTTGCAGAAATGCCCGTACCCCGTATTGGTGATCGACGATGGCTCGACCGATGCCACCGCTGCGGTTGCGCGTCAGTACGGTGCCCGGGTTCTGCGCCACGATCGCAATCGAGGCAAGGGCGCTGCTCTGCGCAGTGGCTTTCAGGCGGCACTCAAGAGCGGGGCAAGCGCGGTGATCACGCTCGATGCCGATGGCCAGCATGAACCTCGGTTCATT
The DNA here is from genome assembly GCA_026991065.1 of Gemmatimonadota bacterium. Classification (GTDB taxonomy): domain Bacteria; genus JALXCG01. Next base: position 865 of record JALXCG010000845.1, read on the forward strand.
CCGGAGTTTCTCCTGGAGGCGGAGCGGACCACCGCCGCTGTCCTGGTCGGGGTACGGCAACGCAGTGCCATGCCCTGGGCCCGGCGGTTAAGCAACAGCGTAACTTCGGCAATCCTCAGTTGGTGCACCGGCGAGCGGATTCCCGACAGTCAGTGCGGTTACCGCTACATTCATTCCAGCGTGTTGGAGGCTGTTGAGTTGCGCAGCGATCGCTACCAGGCGGAGTCTGAGTTTCTTCTTCGCGCGGTTCGACTCGGATTCGGTATCGGCGCGGTTCCGATCTCGACAGTTTACGCTGGGGAATCCAGCCACATTCGTCACTTACGGGATACCTGGAATTTTGTACAGCTTGTCGTAAGAAGCCGATTCTGGTAGCCTGTCCGGCCTGAGAGCACTGTTGGTCAACAACTTCGGAGGTCTCCTTCGGAATGGCGAGTGGAGAGTCGGTGTCCGCGCTACATTCCTACAATCGAACGGATGGCTGGAGCGGACGCCGCGAACGGCTGGTCACGGAACTCCGTGAGCGCCGCCTTTGTAGCGGCATTGTACTGAGTGCCTTTCGCCGCGTGCCGCGGCATCTTTTTGTGGATTCAGCCTTGGCGGACTCGGCCTACGAAATGCGCTCGCTGCCCATTGGATGTGGCCAGACCATCTCCAATCCCGCGATGCAGGCGCGGATGACCGCCTTGATTGAACCGCGATCGACCGATCGCATTCTCGAGGTTGGAACCGGCTCCGGCTACCAGACGGCGATCCTGGCCGAAGTCGCGGCCTGGGTATTGACCATCGAGATGCACGCTACGCTGGCAAACAACGCCCGTTCGCGGCTGGATTCGCTGGGCTACAAGAACATTCTTTTCCGCACGGGTGACGGCGTCGTTGGCTGGCGTGAAGCTGCTCCTTTTGCCGCGATTGTAGTGACGGCCGGTGCGCCGCGTCTTCCCGCAGGGTTGCTGCCACAACTTGCCGATGGCGGACGCCTGGTGTGTCCCGTGGGAGATGCGGAGGAGCAGAAGCTGATTGTTGTGCGCCGTTGCGGCGATCGTTACGAAAAGCAGTCGCTGGATGCGTGCCGTTTCGTTCCCCTGACCGGGGAGGAGGGCTGGTTCGAGCCGTGATTGCGCTCGGCGCCAACGGGGCTCCCGCTTGCTCTCCACCATCTTCTGCCTTCGAATTGGATTCTTCTCTTGAACTCCACCTGGGAGTCCGTGTAAGTTGCCCTTTCTCGATCGGGTCTCGTTTGTCCCCTCACCGAATGACGAAGGTTTGGGGCAGCAGTCCGTCGAAAGAGAATCGGGGCGTAGCGCAGCCCGGCAGCGCGCCTGCTTCGGGAGCAGGAAGTCGGAGGTTCAAATCCTCTCGCCCCGACCACTTTTCTGAAACGGCGCGGAGTCATCGACTCCGCGCCGTTTGTGTTGTTCCGGCTTTCTTGCCAACTCCCGCCGCGAAACAACGGCTTTGGTAAGAAAGCCGGGTGAATTCAGAGATCCCTCATGATGGAGGTCGACGGTGGAAAATCGTCTGCGCGCCGCGATTCGAGATGTTCCTGATTTTCCGAAGCCGGGCATTGTTTTCAAGGATATTTCCCCGATACTTGGGGATCCGGGGCTTCTCTCCGGGGCGATTTACGAGTTGTCGCGGCGGATCCTGGAGGCGGCCGGAGATGAGGGGGTTTCCCACATCGTCGGGGTGGAGTCACGCGGGTTCATTTTCGGGGCCGCGGTGGCGCATGAGTTGGGAATTGGCTTTGTTCCAGTGCGCAAGCCAGGAAAACTGCCTTGGCGAACGCACCGAGTTGAATACTCCCTTGAGTACGGTAGCGATGCCCTGGAGATTCATCAGGATGCTTTTCCCGAGGGCGCAAGGGTGGCCTTGGTGGATGATCTCTTGGCGACGGGTGGGACTGCCGCCGCTGCGGCGCAACTTGTACAGAGGCTTGATGCGCTTCTGCTTGGAGCGTTTTTTGTGATCGAACTCGGCTGGCTGAATGGCGCCGAAAAGATGCGGGACGTCCCCGTGCAGAGTCTGGTTTGCTACGCGACAGCGTGAACCCTAATCAGAACCGTGCTCTCCATTTGACCCGCCTGAACAGCCATCGAGTGGAATTCGTCGTGCGGGGATGGTTGCACGCAGCAAAGAGACTCCGCTATAGTCCCGGAGTCCTGCGACATTTGGCCCCTGTAGCTCAGGTGGATAGAGCAGAGGTTTCCTAAACCTTGTGCCGGGGGTTCGAGTCCTCCCAGGGGCACCATCTGGATCACACCAGCATGGAGCTGGTGCCGTGTTCATTCATAGAGGAGCGGAGCCTCATGATTTCAAGGGGAATCCCCAGTGTCATTGTTGCGATTGCTGTGGTCGCCGGTACGGCATCCGCCGAATCGATCGCAGGGCGTTATAGCTTTGGCCTGTACGGCGGTCAGTCGACCGCGGACCTCGCTGAACTCAACGATTTCTTCGAGTTCTTCAACGAGAATGCCGGTATTCGTGCCAATCGCTTGCAGGAATACGACAAGTTCGACAATGGCCCAAGCGCTAACGCTGACATTCGTTACGGCTTCACCGAGAATGTCCTCTTCGGTCTGAGTATCGGCTACAGTGAGTTTTCCGTGGATGTGCACCAGGACTGGCCGGCCATCGACGCGGACAACATCATCATCATCGGGCTTGACCGGACGGTCACAGTGCGCACTGTGCCGATCGTGGTTTCCGCCTACTATTCACAGCCGGTTATTCCGAATCTGCGGGTTACGGCTGGAGCGGGGATCGGAGTGTGGGGAACCGAACTTCTCTCCGAGTCGAATCACGTTTTTTCCCAAGATGATCTGCAGTATCAGGGCGAGCTAGAGTTTGGCCAGGACCCCTTCGAATCCGGTAATCGGAGTTGGACCGGAAGGGAAGTCGGCTATCAACTTAGCCTCGGCGGCGAGTACTTTCTGACCGATCACCTGGTGGTTGCGGGTGAAGGGATCTATCGTTTCATCGAAGTTCCCGAAGTCACCAATCCCCTCGAAGAACCATTCGAAGGGTACGAGGTCTTCGACGGAGCCGATCAGGATATCCCGTTTGGCTCATATACCTACTACATGGGTGATGGACAGCCTCGACGGACCCTCTCCCCGACCGGAAAACCGATCGCGTTGGATCTAAGTGGAGCCACGCTTAGCCTTGGGCTCAGAGTATACTTCTAGAAAAATTGCGCGATCGTTGCGGCGCGATCCATGGCGGGCTCCGCCAGCCGGAGTCCCGCGAAGAGTGGGGAGGGGCTGCGCTTCGAGAGAGCACGCAATGCACGCAATGTTGCTCTATAAGGTAGAGCTAGAGTCGTTCTCCCTCACGTAACCAATGAAGAATCCCGCGAAGCCAGCGGAAGGACAGGCGATGGATGCATCGTGGTCGGCGCGCTTTCGATCAGGTGCCAAGGTCACTCGCGAGGCGGATCGGGCGCTGGTTGCGGTGTTGGACTCGTGGCCCTTGGGCGCTGAGACCGCCCACCGAGTCCAGTTGGTGGTGTCGGAACTGGTTAGCAATGCATCTGAGCATGGTTATGAGGGCCGGGAGCAGGGAGAGATCGCAGTTGATGTGCGATTGACTCCGCTGACTGTGCAGATCGTCGTCGAAGACCAGGGGCGAGGACTCAGTCAGACACATCCCGCCGCTCTTCCGGAGGACCCCAGTGCAGCTCGTGGGCGAGGCCTCTACATCGTTCAGCAACTCTCCGAAGTGTGCGTCGTCAAAGAGGGAAGTGCCGGCGGGACCAGGGTCGAGGTCGAGATCGCCCGAACCGGCAGCGATGCTGAGCGACAGGGGGATGAGAATTGGCCGCCCCACACATTCTGATTGTCGATGATGAAGAGGCAATCCTCGACATGCTGGTCGACGTCCTCTCGATTTTGGGCTACAAGTCGACCGGCGTTCAATCTGCCGAACAAGCGCTGGCGGTTTGTGCTTCCACGACCATCGACCTTGTGATCACAGATGTAGTCATGCCGGGAATGAGCGGTTTGGAGCTGCTGCGAACTCTCAAGCAGGAACGATCCACCCTTCCGGTTGTGATCATTGCAGCGTTCTCGGCTCCCGAGGAGGTTCGTGAGATGTTGGCGCTTGGAGCTGCCGGGGTTTTGTCGAAGCCCTTTGAGATCAGCGAAATAGAGCCTCTTCTTGGGCGTTTGCTGAGTACGGTTCCGGGTGCCTAGTAGCGCACGGGAGCGTTGGCGGGGAGTCCCAGGGCGGAAGCTGCGCTCCGGGGCGGGGTGTCTCATTGCCCTATTCGTTCTGGGGGCTCTTGCCTTTCTGGCTGACGGATGCGGCGTGGAGCGTCCGCCTGTGGCTGATGGAGCGGGAAGCGCCACGCTGGTTCCCGATGGGCCTGTAGCGGTTGCCTCAGTCGGTGCGTGGGAGGTGCACTACCGGGCCGGTGCGGAGGGGCTACCGGAGGTGGGGCGGGTGGTTTTTCAGTTGCCCGCCTACTGGCAGTGGACTCCTCCTCAGTCGGTGGCGCCGGATCGCCCGGGATTTGTGTGGGCCACTCGCTCAACTGGGCGGAAGCCAGGGGCGGTGGAGGCAAATGGGGCACTGATGTACGTTTCGGTTGAACCTGGAGGCGGCGGCCTGGCGCCCGGTGAAGAGTTGGTTTTGCACTATGGGTCGGAGTCCCCCGAACACCCATCTCCGGTGCGCGCCGATCCATTCTCCGAAGACGCCCAAGTGTTTCGCGTTGCGGTGGATGGCAATGGCGATGGCCTCTTCGCGGACGTGGCCGATCCACCTACGCTGCGACTCGTCGCGCGTGAGGCCATCCAGTTGCTGGTGACAGCCAGTCCGACCCTCTGCGCTCCAGGAGATTCGGTGCGGGTGACAATCGCCCCCCTGGATGGCGCGGACAATCTGGACGAGCAATTCGATGCGCCGATTGCCTTGGCTTGGCAGCCTTTGGGCGACGTTGGTGATACCAACTGGGTTGCACAACTTGCCCCACACGATCGCGGCACGGCGCTGTGGCGCGGAGTGGCCCCCGTAAAAGCGGGGCGTTATCGCTTCTTGGCAAGTACGGCCGGATTGGCGGTTGCGCAGAGCGATCCGATTACGGTGCGTGATCACCTGGGGCGGCGCAAGCTCCTCTTTGCCGACCTCCATGGCCACAGCGCGCTCAGTGATGGAACCGGCAGCGCGGACGACTATCATTTTTACGCGTCGAGGGTCGCGGGTTTGGACGCGGGGTGTCTGACGGATCACGACCACCATGGGAACTACCCCCTCAGTCCGGAAGCGTGGCGTGAACAGCAGGAGGTTGCAGCTGCCTATGACCATCCGGGAGACTATGTGACCTTGCTGGGCTATGAGTATACGAATTGGCTCAGCGGCCACCGCAATGTCTACTTCCGAGATGCTGGAGGTCCCGTATATGCATGGTCAGATTCACTCTATGACACACCGGAGAAGTTATGGGGAGCGCTGGATCCGGAGCGTGCGCTGACGATTCCGCACCACACCGCGGGAGAGCCGGTGCCTATCGATTGGGAATTCCACAATCCCCGTTTCGAACCCGTGGTCGAGATTACCTCTGTTCATGGTTCTTCCGAGCGTATCGGTGCGCCGAACGCAGTCCGCGGCGCGACCGCCGGCCACACCGTCGTCGATGCTCTCGCGCGCGGCTATCGGTTGGGCTTCATCGGCTCCGGTGACGGACATGTCGGGCATCCGGGACGGCGTCTGAAACCCTACCCATGGGGATTGGCTGGCCTTTGGGTGGATGAGCACACCCGCGCGGGGGTATGGGATGCCATTCGCCGCCGGTCGGTTTTTGCGACGACGGGGCCCCGAATCGTGGTTCGGTTCGCCATCGAAGCCACCCCTATGGGCGGAGAGGTAGAGTTCATTCCTGAAAAGGACGGGCTGATGCCTCTGGTTGCGTTGGCGGAAGTCCTCGGGACCGATACGTTGACAACCGTGGAGGTGGTGAAGAACGGCGAGCCGTTTCTGGTCCTTGGTCCCGGCGAGGACCCCATGACAAGGCAGTTTACCTGGGGGGACAGTGGACGGCGGGGTGACTACTACTATTTGCGCATCACGCAGGTGGACCGTGCAATGGCATGGAGCAGTCCAATCTGGATTGGAAAAGCACCCGAGGATTCGAGTTGAGTCTGATTGGCAGTGCGATCACAATCGCGCCTTGAGATCAGACTCTTGGCGTGCTAAATTCTGACGGCTGGAGTGGGCCATTGGTCCACTCTTTGGTTTTGTACCAGAAGTTGATCGAATCGAATCCCGCGGAGACCTGATCATTGGAATGCGATGCCGCCATTGAAGAGGCAATTCGGCAGGCTTTGGATGAAGAGAAAATCGAGCTGGTCGATTGGCGCTGGGTGAACCGGCAGAATGGTCCGCGCATTACGCTGTTTATCCACAATCTGAACGGTGCTGTTGACTTTGCTGCTCTAAGACGAGCAGATCGAGCGGCCACGCGTGTTCTGGATGAACGAATTGCCGGGCGGTATCGCCTGGATGTTTCATCACCGGGGATGGATCGTCCGTTGGAGTCGGATCGCGATTTTGAGCGCAACATTGGTCGCTTGATTGAAGTGCGGACATCCGAGGAGGCGATTCTAGGTCGCCTTGAAGGTGTTGATACTGAAACGGTTTGCTTGGCTCTGTCGAATTCCGAGGATACTCGGACGATCGAGAGAAGCCGGATCGAACGGGCGCTGATTGTGCCTGATTGGGGTCAGCGGACGGCTCCGCGCTCCGATTGATTGGAACGAACCTGATGAACTACGAGATCGTCGAAGCGCTCGGTGCGATCGTGCGCGACAAGCAGATCGACAAGGAGTTCCTCCTGCAAACAGTCAAGGAGGGGCTTGTTTCTGCTGTTAAGCGCAAGATGCGGGCTCGTCGCAATCTCGACAATGTCGATGTGGAGATCGATCAAAAGAGTGGCAAGATCTCGATTGTCATGGTCAAGAAGGTCGTGGACGAGATTGAAGAGGATGAATACGAAGAGATCTTGATCGAAGAGGCCCGTGAAGTCGAGCCCCAGGCGCAAGTCGGCGACCAGGTGACAATTCGCATTCCCTACGAAACATTCGGCCGCAACGCGATTCAGACCGCCAAGCAGGTGATCGTTCAAAAGCTGCGCGAGGCCGAGAGGGAGCGGATCGTCCAGGAATACACCGCCAAGATCGGCGAAGTGGTTACCGGTGTAGTACAGCAGATCTCTCGCGGAAACCTCATCATTAACCTCGGCAAGGCCGAGGGGATTCTGCGGTCGCGGCAGCAGATTCGGCGCGAGCGCTACCGTCAGGGCGATCGGCTTCGGGCGATGGTGCTGAATGTACACTGCGACGCCAAGCGGGATCCGATGATTGAACTTTCGCGCAATCACCCTGGCATGTTGGCTTGCCTTTTTGCGGCCGAGGTACCCGAAATCAGTGAGGGAATCGTGGAGATCAAGGCGGTTGCCCGCGAAGCTGGTGACCGGGCAAAGATCGCCGTTCATTCCACCGATCCGTCGATTGATCCGGTTGGGGCATGCGTTGGGATTAAGGGGTCGCGAGTTCTATCCGTCGCCCAGGAATTCAACGGCGAGAAGATCGATGTCATTCAGTGGGACGAAGATCGCACGGTGTTTTTGAAAAAGGCTCTGTCACCAGCTCGTGTCACCGAGGTGATGTTTGACGAGTCTGATGCCGAGGCCAAGGTTACCGTGGTTGTGCAGGACGACCAACTCTCGCTGGCGATTGGGCGTGCCGGCCAGAATGCGCGACTTGCCGCACGCTTGACCGGTTTCAGGATCGACATCATCAGCGATACTGAGTACCGGGAGATCCTGGAAGAGATCAACCGCCGTGACATCGACGTGAGCGCAATCCCCGGGTTCTCTGCGGAGGAGGCGGAGAAGTTCAAGCAGGCCGGCTACGAGACGCTGCGAGATTTGAGCGGTGTGACCGAGGAGATGCTGCTCTACATTCCCGATGTGGAGCCGGCGGATGCCGCGCGTCTTATGGAGAATATTCAGGCTGCGTTTGTTCGTTTTGATGAAGATGAGGACGACGAGATGCCGTCCGCTGACGAAAACTCCGATGCCAACGATGCAGAGGAAGGCGAGGCGCCGAAAGCATGATAGATGCAGGTCCGACGCGCCAGTGTGTCGTCTGCCATCGAAAAAGGCCTAAGAAAACTCTCTTACGGATTGTCGGACAGAGAGCGGAAGAGGCGAGCATGGTGCCCGGTAATGTTTATCGGGCCGGTCGAGGGATCTACTTGTGCCCGAGTTGTATGGCGATCGCGCAGCGACGAGGTTTGCGGACACGATCTCTTCGATTGACCCCGGGTGAGGTTGCGAGGATTATCACGGAATACAAGAGCGCAAGCGAACGCAAGAACCCAACGACGGTTAGAACTGACGCCGGCGCGGCTGAGGCTGTGCCGTTGGGCTGCGTGGATTTTAGCAGGCAGACCAGTTCCCGTTTGCTGGGGCTGTTGGGCCTCGCACACAAAGCGTGCCGGCTCCGGTTCGGGCGCGATGAAGCACTGCGGGCGATTCGCACTGGCCAGGCATCCCTTGCCTTGCTGGCGAATGATGCCGGCAGTGACCTGCGTGGAGCGGTAGAGACGACGCTGCATGACACTCGGCAGCCGGAGTATCTGGTTGGGCCGAGTAAGATGGAAATCGGGCAGGCCCTCGGGCGCCGTCCAGTCGGTGTGGTCGTGGTGACCGATCTAGGATTTGCTCGGGCCCTGCGGAGACTGGCCCTGGAACGAGACGGGGACGCTCCGCGAAACACCCGGTCAGAATCGGAGTCTGGTTGATGGCAAGGAATAAGGTTTTCGAGGTAGCGAAGCAGTTCGCGATCTCGCCAGTGGCACTCCTGCGCAAGCTGAAGGATATGGGCTCGTCGGCCACGAGTCCCATGAGTGTCGTGGAGCCTGCGGTTCTGGCCGAACTCGAGAAGTCCTTTCAAGAGCAAAGGGCTGCGCGGCGGAAGAAGACCGTGACTCGCAAGAAGAGTACATCTGCTGCGACCGGTTCCCGGACGCAGACCCGCACGCGGCGCAAGAAAAGCACTGCCGCCCCGACCAAGGCGGCCAAGGCCAAGGCCAAGCCGGCTGCGCAGGCTGAATCCGTTGAGGTGCCGGTTGCCGAGAAGGATACGAAGCGTGCGGCTGTGGTGGAAACACTGCAGGAGACGAGCACGCCCCCTGCCGTACCGGCGGAAGCCGTGGCTCCGGCGAGTGACGAGGTGAGTGCAGAGGCGCCGCCAGCTGCCGGGACTCAAGAAACGGCTGCATCTGAGACTCCGGCGCGTGCAGTAGCGGCGGTTCAGGCGGAAGAGGTGGCTGCCTCCGACAGCCAGAGCGCTGTTCCGGAGCCTGACGCGGGCCACCGTGAGGTGGTGCCCCCGAGTCTCGATGGTGGAGAGTCGACGGAAG
>JALXCG010000846.1 GCA_026991065.1 Gemmatimonadota bacterium
CCCCAGCGCCACGCGCCAGACCGCCAACTCCCGCGCCACACCGATGGCCGCCAGCAACCCCCAAAGCAGAAGCAGAACAGGCGCCCAAAGGCGCACGGCGCGGAGACGCGAAAAGCGCAGCAAAAGAGCCACCGATCAAAAAAGGCGTGTGAGAAAAACCGGGCACGAAACAATTCGCCCGGAATGCTAACCCATTCACTCCCCGTTGCGGCGCTCCGCTACTACCCGCACCAGTGCCTGATCCCGCCCCCGCACCCGCGCCTGCCCGGCGAACGCGCTCGCCTCAAGAAGCGCCCCCACCTCATCCGAAGTCCGCGGCTCTCCCCCCGGCCAGTCGAGAAAGAGCGGCAAGAGACCGCTCAACTCCCCGGGATGCGGCAACCCCAGATGCACAAAACACCCGCCCGGGCACAAAAGCCCGTGCACGCCGTCAAGAAAGCGCAGCGCATCGGCATCGACCATCCCATCCAGCTCCCCCCAGCCCACCACCAGGTCCGGCGCCGGCACCTCGCGCGCCAGAGCCGAAACCACCGCCCGGCGGCCGCCGATACCCGCCAGCTCCACGCTCAAATATTCCGCCAGTGGCGCTACCCCCGCGAGGAGACGCACCTGCAACGGCCCTGCCGAACGCCCGGCCGCATCGCCCGTTTTCTCCGCCGACACTCGCGCCACCAACTCGTCCCGCAGCCAAACCCGCCCAAGAGCAAATGCACGCGCCCAGGAACTCGCCAACAGCCACGCATCCACAGCTTGAACCAGTGCGTCGTCGCTGCCCCGCGCCCGCCCGATCACATCCAGCGCCGACGCCAGTGCGGAGAGCCCCGGCCGTCGCTCCAGCAGTTGCTGCGCAGTCGGCGCCAGCATCACCCACGGATCTGCCACGCGCACCAACGCCGCCGCCAATTCCGGCGCCACCGCCCGCGCCCGCAGCGCCCGGGTCACCGCCCGCGCGGCTGCCGCGAGACGCCCAAGACAGCGCCCCACCGCCCGCGAATCGATCGCTCCTCCGCGCCGGGACACTCTCTCAAAACGCTCAAACTCACGCACCTGCGCTTCAGCCAGAGCCAGCGCCGCTACCGCCGCACGCGCCAACTCGCGAGCATCGGGTACCGTCGCCAGCGCCGGCGGCCGACCGATCGAAACATGGGCGTCACAGGATTCCATGAGCGGAGTGTTTCCGAGGCTTGAGGGATCGGGGGATTGCGGCCCACCCACAGTGGATCGCCAGGCGATTCCGTGCGGGCTACCCCAACCTTCGGCACCCCCGCGCCCGTGGCGGCACTCCAGCTTCTACCATGCCCAAAGAACCAACAAAAACAGGCGCCGCGGAAACCCTCGCCCGGCCGCCTCCCGCGGGGCGGCACCTACCCGAGGCGCTGAATCCGCTCCGCCGCGGCCTCGTCCACCAGGGTCTCTCCCAGCAGGGCCTCCAGCCGCCGCGCCCGCGCCAGCGCATCGCGCATGGTGCAATCCAGATGCTTGCGGGCATGCGCCACCTCGGTCAAATCCTGCCGAATCTGCAGCACATCGCGGCGCGCCATCTTCCGCCGCAGCCGCAGCACCCGGCACCGATAACGCTCCGATGCCAAAGCCGACACCGGCGAGTGTGCCGCTCGCCCGTCCAGCGCGGATGCCCGCTGCATCGCCTGCTTCATGCGCTCGCGCACGTCGCTTTCCAGTTCGGCCAGTTCCGCCGCCAATTCCCCCAGCTGCGTCCACTCGGCCAGCCATTCGCGTGCGTGGCGCCGCAGCACTTCCGCTGACAGCCCACTCGGACGGCCGCCCGCTCGTGGCTTGCAGGGACGCGAAAAAGAATCTTGGTTCGGGGCCGCTGGCATCGGCACTCCTCCGCAGCGGAAAAACAGGTCAGCATCAGGGGGCGCCGGCATCTTGCGCGTGATCCGCCCGAGCCCGCGTCATCCCCCCGGATGACGCAAAGCGACTATCCATGATTCTATGCGCAACCGGCCCCAAACAAAAGACTTCTTCTCCAGCGCGCAAAAACATTATTGGCGTCCCCCGGCATACCGCCTCGCGCCGGTCGCCACTCCACCCGCTTCAACGCCTCCGGGCGTGCCACAAACGCAACCGCAGCCGGCGCCAGCCGCGACGCGCCCGCTCCACCAACCGCCAGCGCCAGCGCAACCCACGCATCCACAGCACCCGCATCCGGCCGGCCCGCGGATCGGCCATGCGCAGCGCCGCGTCCAATTCCACCAGCGCCTCTTCACTCCGCCCCATCCGGCGCAGCACCACCGCCAGTCGAACCCGCGCTGGTGCATTGCGTGGCGCCAGAGCCACCACCCGCCGCAGCGCCGCCTCCCCCTCGGCAAACCGCCCCGCGGCCAGAAGCAACCGGGCCCGCGCCCGCCACGGCGCCAGCTGGTGCGGCGCCAACTCCACCGCCCGCGCCAGACTCCGCAGCGCCTGCTCCTGCCGCCCCAGGCGCTGCTCCGCCACCCCCTTCAGGAACCAGACCGGCCAAAAACTCTCCTCCGCCTGAGCAAAATCATCCAACTCCGTCAGCGCCGCTTGCGGAGCCTTGTCGACCACGCCATCCAGAAACTCCTGAACCCGCTCCCGCGCCCCCGGCCGCTCCGTCTCCAGCAGCGCGCCGCAGATCCGCCCCCGCGTGTCCTCGTCGTCGGCCTGCGCCAACGCCCGCCGCAACTGCTCCCGGGCCCGCTCCCGCTCCCCCAGCGCCAGGCACAGCTCACCCAGATCCAACCACACCGAGGGCGGCGCCGTATCCGGCAACTGCAACCGCAGCGCCCGCTCCCGCAACCGCTCCGGCACCTCGGAAACGCGCGCCTGATCCCGCATGTAAGCCAGCACATGAACCGGCAGATCGGCCGCCAGAAGAGCCCTCCAGTAGTACTCCCAGGCCCGATCGTGCTCGCCACGCGCATTCGCCGCGCGTCCCAACTGGGCAAAAAACCGCCCATCCCAGGGCGCCAACTCCGCCCCGCGGCGCCACAGAGCCGAAGCCCCCTCCACATCGCCCGCATTGCCCAGCAGCGCCGCCACGCGGTCGAGCAGCAGCGGATCATCCGGGCAGTTGCGCGCCGCGGCCGTCAAATGGTTCCGTGCCTCCCCCGCCCCCCCCCCCCC
>JALXCG010000847.1 GCA_026991065.1 Gemmatimonadota bacterium
GTCCAGCCCTCCCTGAATGGTGGCCGCGTCCCCCGGAACGTGGATCACGCGGGCCGGGGGAGACTTGGCGGCGAGCAGCAAAACACAACCGGCGAAAAGTGCGAGTAGCCGAGTCATCTTTCTTGCTCCTAGTATTCCGGCTCCATCAGAACCAGGCGGTTGGTGTCTGCCACAATGGTGTCGGTGGCTTCCAGTGTGCCGTTTACCCAGTAGCGGATTTCGTAACCGCACACGCCGTAGCAAGAGGTCGGGCCGCCCCCCAGATTGCTGGGATGAGCCTCCACTCCGTAGCAGTAACAGAAGTTGCTGGCGAGGTTGCCGGCTTGCGGCGTGCAACGGCGAAACTCCACGGTCAGAAGGCCGTCGGAACTGGTGGAAAGACGGTAGAGCCGGTCGGCGCTGGAATCCTGCCAGGCGGTCGAGTCCGCGGAACTCTTCACCCGCACCTGCTGGGTGGTCATGTCGGGGATCCAGTAGACCCCCGGGTCGAGGTTCTTGCCGGCGCAATCCTCACCCGTCCCCGGGTCGCACTCTTCGTAGTCGCTATCGGGGTTGTTGAGATAGATGCAAACATCGTACTGCCGGTTCGGTTCCAAGCGCAGCAGCAGCGGCCACACCGTCGGGATCGGCGGATCTTCCGAACCATCGGCCTTGGCGAAGGCGATGCCGTTGTGATCGCGGTAGATGCTGGTGGACGAGACCGTCCACTCGCGATGCACGCGGCGTTCGTCATTGCCCAGGATCCCGTATCCCAGCGGAGCGATTCCCCAGCCGGCCCGGGGCGGAACGCGGTAGGGTTCGGGGGTGATGGGTTCCTCGGTGATGGGATCGCGCTGATAGCTGTAGCGCGCATCCGCCGTCATCCAGTTCTCCATCTTGAGGAAGTCCAGGTCCACCGGGCCATCGATCCACGGCCCCATGTCCAGCAGCACCGACTGCTCGCGAAAGTCGCCGTAGAGCAGCGAGAACTGCGCCCCGGGCTGAAGATTGGAGTCCGGCAGAATGCGGATGCGGTGGCCAACGATCTCCACCCGCAGATCGGTGTCGCTGTTCTGCAGCGAGGCGGACGCCCGCCCCAGGGTGACATAACCGGGCGCGGTGGCGCTGGTGTCCTGCGGCGGGATCCAGGTGCCGGGAAGTTCCACTTCCAGCGTGTCACCGGGGCCATAGGGACGCTCCAGTCCCAGCGTGATCTCGTAAATGTTGCGGGCAGAAGCGTCCCCGACCAGTTGCAGACCGGAGAGCGTGGTCACGGCAAAACGGTCGCTCGCCTCGCGCACATGGTTCTCGTCCGACTTCAGATAGATCGGGGCGCCGGTTACCGCCAGCTCCACTTGCCAGGTACCGGTGGCGGGAACCGGCTGGGGAGTGATGGTGCTGTCTGCGATCCCCCCGGGATCGATCGGCATTCGGACTGAACCATCACAGACCGGGATCCCCGGCCCCCGGGTACTCGGGATCCGCCAGTAGACCTGCAGCGGGTTGCCGTTGGCGACCTGCACAGTGATCATGGTGGGCTCCGAGGTCGGCGGATTGTCATACTTCGGGTCGCTGCTCCAGAACACGGCAACCGTGGTGTTGGGGTGCTCCACACCGCGGAAGCGCAAACCGTAGAGATCGGGAAAGCCCAGGTCGAGTGAGCTTTCATAGGCGCCGTCGTGCAGCACCTGGTCGTGCAGGGTGGCGGCCCAATAGCCTGGCTTGATGATCTCCGGATGCGCGTCGCTCACATCGGAATGCGCGGCAATCCCGGGGCGCTCCGCCGGAGCATTCTTGTCTGTGCAGTGATCCATGAATGCCAGGTGGATCCCCTCCAGGTAGCCGGTGGCGAGCCCCAGCAGAAGCGTGCGCGACAAATAGTTGGCCTGGGTCTCGGCGGGATTGGGGAAAGGCCCGGCGCCTTCGTCGGCCGACGGCATCAGCGCCGCTTCGTCCACTGTCACCCGTACCGGATCCATCCCCCAGAAGCGCCCGAGCGAAAAGAGCGAGTTGCAGGATTCGAGAAAGCCGGTGTTGAACATCTTGTAGTTGCCGGCGAGCAGGCGCGATTCGGGCGGGCCGCCCTGGAAGAAGTGGACCCCCAGCGATTCGTTCTGCAGAGTACCGTCGGGGTCGCCGGCGCCATAGGCGAAAAGGGCGAACTGCCGCTCCAGCGGCGAGAGGGTCACCCAGCGGTGGGGATTGCCCGGCACCTCCATCGGCTTGTTGTGTTCGTCCTTAATCGAAAGCCCCTTGCCGCCGGAACTGCCGCCCATGTAGACCGTACCCGGTGCTCCCGCCAGGCGGATCTCCTCTTTCGCGGCGCGGTAGAGGGTCACCGCATTCCAGGGGAAAAGGCCGCGCATGAAGGGCTCATTGAGGATCATCCAACGCTTGAATCTGCCCGCGATCTGGTTGTTCAGTGTATCGGGAGACGGGAAACCGTAGAGTTGGGCAGTGAGCGATGCGTGGTTGCGCCAGGCATCGAGGATCGGCTCACCGGCAAAATCCACGGGATCAACGCACTTCCCGGTGTCCACTTCCGCGGCGAAGAGACCCGTCAACTCGAAGTAATCGCCGGTCCAGAGGTTGTTGTCTTCTTCAAGCCCGTCGTCCTCGGTCCAACTCCACCCCGCGCCCCCGGGCCCATAGAGATCCAGGTGCCAGATCTGATTGAGATAGAGGTTCAGGCTGTCTCCGGGAGAGTCGGGGATCTCCGCTTTTCCATTGCTGTAGAGCGCCCCCCACCAGGCGAGATACTGTGTGGAATCGGTGTCGACACAGCCGCTTCCCCAGAGGATGCGCCGGAGATTGGGGGCCATGTCGGTGATCGAAGCGGGCTCGTCCACCAGCCCGGCCAGAGCCTGCTTGGAGTTGGCGTGGCGGATCCAGCGGTAGCCCAGATCGTAGCGCGCCTGAGCGGTGCGCCAGCGGGCGGTCTCCAGCGTTTCCAAATCTTCAGCAAGGCAGGAGCCCCAGAGATTGGTCACCACGCTGCCCAAAAGCTGAGTGGTGATGCTGAATTCCTCCTGATCATCCCGCGGCGGGTTGACCGGCAGCGGCTCGGCCCCTGCCCGCACGCTCAAGATGATCAACAAGCTACTGATCCACCCGAGAGCCATTGGTC
>JALXCG010000848.1 GCA_026991065.1 Gemmatimonadota bacterium
TGCTCGCGCCGCTCGGCGCGGGTAGCTCCGCGGCTTCAACGGTGCCGGATCCGTCGCGATCGAGCACCGCCCGCAAGCGCTCCGCGCGGGGGCTGAAATCGGTGAGCGAATACTCATAGATCCAGCCCACGCCGGTGGCGTCGGGGCCGAGTTGTGGGGAGATCCCGTTGGGCAGCCGCCCCTGGGCGAAGTTCAGATACTCCAATACGCGCGAACGCGCCCAGTAGAGGTCGGTGCCATCTTCGAAGATGATGTAGACCAGGGAGAAGCCGAAGAAGGAGTAGCCCCGCACATCCTTGGCATAGGGGACCGAGAGCATGGCGGTGGTGAGCGGGTAGGTGACCTGATCCTCCACCACCTGCGGCGCCTGGCCGGAGTATTCAGTGAAGACGATCACCTGCACATCACTGAGATCGGGGATGGCGTCGACCGGGGTGTTGACCAGGGCCCAGATGCCGCCGGCGATCACCATGCCGGTGAGGATGAGAACGAAGAGGCGGTTATTGACACAGGCTGCGATGAGGCGCTCAATCATGGTCGCCGCCCTTCAGAGTCAGATCCATGCCGCAGATCGGGCAGGTCCCGGGGCCGTCCTGGACCACCTGCGGATGCATGCCGCAGGTCCAGTAGCTCTCGCCGGCGTTGCTGTCCGTGGCGGCGTTCGCTTCGGCCGCGTTGTCGTCGCTCTCCGGCATGACTCGCTTCTCGCGTGCCTGCAGCCGCGCCGCCAGCATCTTCTGCACCGCCTCCTGCAACTGGCTCTCCGAGTCGAGCAGGAACTGTCCGGAGGTCACCACGCGCTCACCCTCCCGCACACCGGAGAGAACCTCCACCCGGTGGTTGTCGCCAACGATGCCGGTGGTGATTTCGCGGGCCTCGTAGTGCCCCAAGTCGAGGGCCACGAAGACCAGTTCGCGGTTGCCGGAGTGGATGATCGCTTCGCTGGGCAGCAGCAGTGCGTCGCTGCGCCCCGGCGAATCGATCCGGACCGTGGCGAACATGCCGGGCTTCAGTTTCAGCTCCGGGTTGTCGAACTCCATCCGCACCGTGACCGTGCGGGTGCGCGGATCGAGGGTGGGCGCGACGAAAGTGATTTCGCCGTTCCGGGTTGCGCCATCCTGAAAAGCGAGTTCCATGGTGGCGGGTTGCCCCACCTGAATCCACGGGGCGTCGATCTCGTAGACCCGGGCTTCGACCCAGACATGGTCGAGATCGGCGATCTTGTAGAGATCGCTGCCGGCCTTGACCCGACCTCCCTCAATGATCTCCTTGCTCAGTACGTAGCCCGAGCTGGGAGCGAGCACCGGGATGGTGCGCAGCGGCTTGCGGGTTTTGGTGAGGCGCTTGATCAGGGCCGGCGCCACGCCCCAAAGCTCCAGTCGGGTGCGGGCGCTCTGCACCAGCGGCGAGTCGGCGGCGGCGCTGCGCAGGGCGAGCAGATACTCCTCCTGGGCGCTGAGAAGTTCCGGCGAGTAGATCTCGAAAAGGGGCTCGCCGCGGCGGACGGCGCTGCCGGTCTCCTCCACGAGGAGCTTTTCCACCCAGCCGGAGTAGCGCAGGTTGACCACCGCCAGGCGATCTTCGGCGGCGTGGATGGCGCCAACGGTGCGGATGCGGCGGGTGATCGTACCCCGGGTGACCGGAGCGACCCGCAAGCCCATGTTCTGCACCACCACCGGGTCGATTTTGACCAGACCGGCGCTGCTGCTACCACCCTCATCTTCGTAGACCGGAACCAGATCCATCCCCATCGGGGATTTGCCCGGCTTGTCCGAAATGAAGGTGGGGTCCATCGGCGCGACCCAGTGCTTGATCTTGCGGCCGTCTTCGTCGCCGGCGGCGTGGGCCGGGGGAGCGCTACCGGCGAGGCCGATGCAGAGTGCCAGAAGCAGGCCCGGCAGGTGGCGGGAATGGAGGCGGGTGCGGATGTGGGTAAGCTGTTTCATGAGAGTTCGGTTCCGATCAGGCGCTCGATCTCGGCGCGGGCGATGAGCGCCGTGACTGTGGCGCGAAAGAGGGTCTCTTCGAAGTCGAGGAGCTGTACTTCGGCCTGGAAGAGCGAGTTGAAGTCGGTGCGGCCGACGCGGTAGTCGCCGAGGGCGGTTTCCAGCACCTGCCGGGTGCCGGGGATCAGGGTGGCGCGGTAGGTGCGGCTCTTTTCGGCGGCGCGGTTCCAGGCGTCGAGTTGCGCTTGCAGCTCCGATTCGATGCGATCGCGCAGGGCTCTCCCATCCGCCGCGGCGGCCCCGGCGCGAGCTTCGGCGGCGGCGGCCGGCGCCTGGTTGCGCGAGGCACGGAAGAGGGGCAGCGGCCAGGAGACCCCGATCGAGATCAGGTCGCGCCCCGCGGCACCCGAGTCGAGTTCCCGGCGCAGGCCATATTGCAGAAACACGGTGGGGTCGGCGAAAGTCTCGGCCCGTGCCAGGGCGGCCTTGGCTTGTTGCTGCTCGGCGGTGTGTCGCAGGCGGCGCAGAGCGGGGCGTTCGCGTTCGGCGATCGCCACCAGTTGGTCGAGGTCCATACCCGGCGGTACCGGGAGCTGGAGTTCGCTGCTGGTCGGGATCGGCGTGTCGGCGGCGCGGTGCAGCGCGGCGTTCAGGGCGGCCTGTAGGGTGCTCTCCCGGCGACTGAAGTCGTGGTGACGGTCGCGCAGACGATCGGCCTCCACCTGCAGGCGGAGAATGTCCTGCTGCGAAGCGCCGCCCGAAGCGTAGCGAGCGGTGACCGCCACGATCAGCTCCTCTACCTCTTCGAGGTGGGCGTCGGTGAGGTCGCGCAGGCGCCGGGCAAGGGCCAGGCGGTAGTAGTTCTGCCGCACCTCGGCGCGCAACTGATTGCGGGCTTCGGCCAGGGCGCTTTCGGCGGCGCGTCCGGCAGCCTGCTGCACTTCGCGTCGCTTGCCGGTCTTGCCGGCGAGGGGAAAGGTCTGGCTCAGGCGCAGGGCGAGCATGCTCATCGGCTCTTCGCCGAGGCGGAAAGAGTCATCCGGGAGGTTCTGCAGGGCCAGGCTCAGGTTGGGATTGGCCCAGGCGCCGGCGCGGGTGACATCCTGCTGAATCGCGTCGATCCGGGCGCGCAGCGCCTCCAGGCCGGGGTTGGCG
>JALXCG010000849.1 GCA_026991065.1 Gemmatimonadota bacterium
CGGGCACTCCATCACCGTAGTAGTCAGCGAAATTGTTGGACGTTTCGTATACACGAACGCGATGCAGTTCCGCAGGATCGAGGCGACCTTTGAGTCGGTTCCAAAAGGCGACTGCCAGGTTCTCGGCTGTGGAAACCCGGCCCTGCAAAAGGTCGCAATCCACATCCAAGTGGTGATGATCAACCTCACGAACCACCAAGTCGATCATCAGTTTCTTCAGATCTCGCAGGTTGAGAACCATACCGGTGACCGGGTCCGGCTCGCCGCGGACCGTAACTTCCAAAGTATAGTTGTGCCCGTGACCGGCCGGGTTGGAACAGGGGCCGAATATGCGTCGGTTCTCCTCATCACTCAAATCTCGGCTGTAGAGACGGTGGGCGGCATTGAATTCGACGCGTCTTGTGACGTAGACCATAATGGGTTACCCGTGTGGAGTAGACTGGATCATCGCGATCGATAAGGGGAAACCCTATTCCGCTCACATGGCAGCAGGCGGTACGGGCCTTCCTCGGAGAAGAACCTCTGTGGAGTCCTGGAAACGGACTCGGATCCGGTTCCGCGTTTCGACCGAGAGAACCGTGCCGCGCCCCAGTGTCGCATGTCGGATTACGTCGCCGGCCCGGTAGGTTCCGTCTGGATCGTAGCCGTTCTCCCGGCGAGGCTCCACCAGGGAAACGGGGGATGATCCGGGCGATGGTGTTCGCCGTTGTAGAGCACGGGCCTTGCTGATCTGCGCGGCCACATCATCCTTGCGTTGCATAAGAAGCCGCGTTTCCCGGCGCCAGTTGCGTTTCTTGTCCCTTGGCAAGGCCCGATTGGTTGCCGCCAGTTTTTCTCGATAGGCCAGGATGTATCTGTTCCAACGTTCGAGTTCGGAGTCTGCTTTCTTCAGGTCGCCTTTTCGGAGGCTTGCTTGAATCTCTTTCTCTTGACGGTTGGCCAGTACGGCCACAACTCTCCGCAGCGTGTTGCCGAGGGAGCCATCCACACGCCTGGATAGGTTGAGGAGAGAAGGTTCGATCTGGTGATTCGCCAGCCTCCCGGAAGCGAAATGGGGCTCAAGCCGATCAACCAGTTTGCTGGTGGGGAGGTCGAGTGTTGGCGCGCGCGTTTGCAGTTCGAAGACGTCATCCCAACTGGTTGTCTTAATGGACTTCAGAAGTTCATCATCCGTATAGCCGAACTTCCGAAGTTGGTCCACCATCTCGCGCAGTTTGTTGCAGGGAAATGCGCGGATCTGGCCACTGAAATAGGCCTTGAATGTTCGATGATTGATCCCAAGTGCCCGCGCGGCCCGGCCGCGGCTGCGAAAATGGCTCGCATACAGCGCCATGAGTTCACGCACTGCAGGTGTGATCTCGCAGACCACGTTGTCGGTCCGGCGCAGATCTGACTGATGAATGCGGTTGCGCAGGTCCGCAAGGGTGCGCCCGTTGATCCGTTTCCTTATTTCATCCGCGCATACTCGCCGTTCAAGGATATTCGCCATCCTTTCGAACACATAGTCCGCCATGTTGGTGCTGGCGTTCACGTAGCTTCCCAGGGTATCGCGGGAAATGTGGAGTTGCCCGGCGGCAGCGGCGTAGCTGGAGAAGAGTCCCACATACAGGTTGAGAAGCGATCGGACGTCACCATCGATCGAGATGACGGCACGACACTCTTGAATTGGGCGAAGGGTAGCCACCAGCTTTTCTCCGTGTGGCATGAGCCCGCGCTTAGCTCTGGGCTGCTCGCTGTTTCTCTGCGGCTCCCGCGACATTGCCGAGAAATTCTGTGCGAGAGCCGACCTCGGGTTGACATCTGGTCACTGGCCGACTCGCATATCTCCTCCGGGAAGGGATGACGGATCTTGCCCGAAAGTCCTAAGAATGATAAATGCACAGGAATCAACACGCAAGCCACAATCTCGGTAAAGAGACGCTGGCAGAGCCGACATATTGAGATAGCGTGACGATATATCGTCATGTCGCCCATTTTTTTGGTCAATCGACTCGGCACCCAGGTAGTGATCGGCTGCGATTGCCAACCAACCACCATTTCAAAATCGCGGCCGATGCTTCCAAGCGGCTGCTTGGTATGCGGCGGTCATGATCAGCAAGTGTGCAATCGCCGCCAATGATGAAATCTACTACTGCAATGGATTCAACCAACCAAAGACCAGTGACGGTGACACATGTCCCGGAACCAAGCGGGCGGCGACCAAAGGGTTGTTGCAACGCCAAGTTGTTCGGGTGGGTAGTGCACCACGGCAATCTGTATCTCAGGGGCAACCAGCGTGTGATGGGAGCGAATCTCTTCGAGTAGCTTGCCCTGGCTGCAGAGGAAGCAGGGTACCGTTGCGATCTTGTGTTTCCGAGAACCACGCCTTGCTCACACCGCCGCAGCCGACCTGCAGTCAATGTGCGGAACTTGTTGAGAATGGGAGTCTGTGACGGTGCGCGCGTTCGACGCAGAATCCCATGCGGTCAGGCAATGGCCATGTCTGCCGGCGATTCGGCCTTGAAGATGTCGAACGGCAACGACCACCAACCCACCGGGTCCGCTCCGCCGCCCACGCAGCCATTTCAATCACGCGCCAGGCAGGGGTCCGGGCACACAGTTACTGCCTCCGCAAAACCAAAGCGCAGCATTTCAGCCCCCCCAAGAAAGGCCCCGCGCAACTTGCAGATCTTGAGAATCGCATCGGACCCGGGACCGCCCCAGGGAGCCTCGAGTCATGTCCTGCCGAGGCAAAACGGAATCCGGGGATTGTGTGATTAGCGCAGCATCTCTGCGTGCCGCCGACGAAACTTGGCGGCGCAATGGCGGATGAACTCCTCCTGGGTTCGCAGGTAGAGCCTGCACCACCGCTCCATGACTCTTGCTTGATACTCCAGGTAGTCTTGCATAACAGCTTCCTCCGTGAGAAGTGCGTCGGCACCACCATAGAAAATGCAAGAATCGTACCGCATGCCTACAGGATGGCGATCTAACCACTCCGCCTGCTTGATTCGGTTACATCAGGGGAATGTGAATCGGCAGGGCTCGTACCGGTCTGCTTCATCCCACAGGAAGCATGGCTTATTCCGCTGGCGCCGCAGAGAGCTATTGATAGCGCC
>JALXCG010000850.1 GCA_026991065.1 Gemmatimonadota bacterium
GCGGGGCTCCGCGCGGAAAGAATCCATCATAGAGGATTCGGCCGCCCCTGTTCGCCCGGTGTCGAGCGCCTACTGCACCACCGCACCCACCAGATTGGAAACGCACTCCCCGGGGCAAGTGCCCTGCATCGCCGTTTGCACCCAGACCGCCCGGCCGCGCACGCCGGCGGGGACGAAGCGGCTGAAACTGATCTCGCCATTGGCATCGAACACCTGGTTGAATCCGCCGACCACGCGGCCGCGGGTGACCCCGGCGATGCCGAAGGTGGCGCAGTAGCCGCCGACATCGGCGACCGCGGTCCGGCCCGGAGCGAAGCCGTAAACGGTGACGGCCGCGGCGCCGGGCGTTCCACCGGTGATGCGCGCGGTGGCGAAATCGCCGCCGGTGAGATTGATGACGTCGAGCCCGAGGCAACTGTTGCAACCGAGATCGAGCACGTGAACCGCGCCGTTGGGGGCGGCGCCGTGCTCACTGACGAAGGCGATATCGCCCAGGAGGGCCACCGAATTGCCCACCAGGCCGTCGCCCAGCAGAAACTCTGTCTCTTCGGTCCAGGCGGTGCCGTCGAAGCGGAAGAGATAGGCCGAGCCGGAATAGTTGCCGCCGTAGGAGTCGTCTCCCTTGGCGCCGACCAGGAGGGTGGCGTCTTCGATCGCCACCGAGCTGCCGAACTGGTCGAACTCGCTGCCGTCGGCGGCCAGGATCTTCTGCTCCTGGGTCCACTGGGCGTTGGCGTAGCGGAAGAGATAGGCCGCGCCGCTCTGGTAGCCGAAGTCATCCCGGGAGGGGGCGCCGACCGCCAACTGGTCCCCCGCCAGCGCCAGCGCACTGCCGAATTCGTCGGTGCGGTCGCCGTCGGCGGCGAAGAGTTCGGTGGTCAGCGCCCATTCGCTGCCGTTGTAGTCATAGAGATAGACCGACCCCGCGCGGTCATCGAGGTCATCATCCCAATAGGCCCCGACCGCCAGGCGATTGCCGTCGAGCGCCACGGCGTTGCCGAAGAGGTTCTGGGGGTGGCCGTCGCCGGGCGTCAACTTCGCCGTTTCCAGCCAGGAGGTGCCGTTGTAGTGGTAGAGATAGACGGCGCCCGCGTCCTCCGCCCGCTCATCCTCTTTCTCGGCGCCGATCGCCACCCACTCGCCGTCGATCGCCACCGCGCCGCCGAAACCGTCGTAGATCTCGCCGTCGCCGGCCACCAGCTTGGTTTCCTGCAGCCAACTCCCGTCGACGTAGCGGAAGAGATAGGCGGAGCCCGAATAGGCGCCGAACGGCTCGTCATCGCCAGCGCCGACGACGATCAGATCGCCGCTCACCGCCACCGCCTCGCCAAACCAATCGTCGGCGTCGCCGTCCGCGGCAAGCAGGAACTGCTCCTCGATCCAGACTCCTTCGATCTTCCGAAACACCGACACTCCGCCGGCGTTTTCGCCCAGCGTGTTGTCGTGCGGGTAGCCGACCACCAGCAACTCGCCATCGGCGGCGATCGCCCAACCCCAGCTCCCGACGCCGTAAACCGGGCTGGTCGAGGTGAGACGCTGAATCGGATTGGGGTGGCAGGCCGCCTCGGCGCTCGACGCGGTGGTCAGCAGAGGCGCGCAGAGCAGGGCCGTGGCCAGGATCGGGGTGGAGGTTCGGCGGCGCGGAACGGCGAGGGGGAGGGTGGAGAGGGGGCGGACCATGGTTGGCAACTCCGGTGGGACGGCGGCGACGGGGCGGGCGCGGGATTGTGCGCCCGAAAACAAAGGCTGGTTCAGTGTAACCCGGAAATCTCGCCGTGCATCGCGGTCGAGCTGTTGCCGATCACCCCGGTGGAGAGCGAGATCTTTGAGTGAACCCGGGGCGGCGGGGCGGAAAGATGGCGCGTTGGGCGCGGCGCTGCTGCTAAGCTCCAACATTTGGCCCGGTGGCGGCATCCGGCTGGTTGCAAGCCGGGCTCCTTCACGGGTTGACCTGCTCCTCTCTCGCTGGAAACAGATTCATGGTTCGCACTCGTTTTGCTCCCAGTCCCACCGGCTATCTGCACATCGGAGGCGTGCGGACGGCGCTCTTCAATTGGCTCTTTGCGCGCGCGCACGGCGGCTGCTTCGTGCTGCGGATCGACGATACCGACGCCAAGCGCAATGTCGAGGCGGCGCTGGCGCCGATTCTGCACGGCTTTCGTTGGCTGGGGATCGAGTGGGACGAGGGCGGCGACAAGGGGGGGGAGTTCGGGCCCTACCATCAGGCGCAGCGCGGGGCGCTCTACCGGGCGGCGGTGGAGCGGTTGCTGGCGAATGGTCACGCCTATTGGGACTACGCGCGACCGGAGGAGGTGGCGGCGGAGCGGGACGCGGCGCGGGCGCGCAAGGAACCGTTTTTTTATAGCCGGCGCTGGATGGCGGAGAGTGCCGCGCAGCGGGAGCGGTTCGCGGCCGAGGGGCGGCAGGCGGTGGTGCGGCTGAAGATGCCGCGCACGGGGGAGTGTCGGTTCCATGACCTGGTGCGCGGGGAGATGAGTTTCAGTTGGGCGCAGGAGATGGACCACGTGATTCAGCGCGCCGACGGCAGTTGTTTGTATCACCTGGCGAATGTGGTGGATGACGAGGCGATGCGGATCAGCCATGTGATCCGCGCCGAAGAGCACCTGTCGAATACGCCGCGACAGATCTTCATTGCCCGCGGGCTCGGCTATGAACTGCCGCAATATGCCCACCTGCCCTATGTGGCGGAGCCGGGGAGCAAGCGCAAGCTGAGCAAGCGCAAGCTGGCGAAGTATCTGAAGAACCAGGATTTCGCCAAACTCAATGAGCATGGGGCGAAGATCGCGGCGGCGCTGGGAATGGAGATCGCGGCCGAGACCTTCAACCCGGTGATTGTCGATTTCTACGAGTCGATCGGTTTCCTGCCGGAGGCGCTGGTCAACTATCTCTTGTTGCTGGGGTGGGCGCTGGATGACCGCACCGAGTTCCTGACCCGGGAGCGGATGGTGGAGCTGTTTTCGCTGGAGCGGGTGAACAAGGCGCCGGCAAGTTTCGACCCGACCAAGCTGATGGCGTTCCAGGAACACTATATGCAGAAGCTGAGCGTGGCCGAGCGGGCGCGACTGGCGCTGCCC
>JALXCG010000851.1 GCA_026991065.1 Gemmatimonadota bacterium
GTTCCGGCACCGAGCTGCCGGGCGCGCTGGCCGGTCCGGCCGATACCCGGGCCGTGCGGGTCGAAGTGTGGGAAGCGGGGGAGGAGCAACGGGTACTGCAGCGGATGCGCGCCGCCCACGCTTTCGACAATGTCCACAAAATCCGGCGCTCGCTGCTCTGGACGCTGCACCTGCCCGCCGGCGTTGATCCGGCGCCGGTGCTGGAAGGGGCCCTGGTGGTCAGCGGCCGGGATCGCGGTCTGCTGGTGAACCCCCACTATCAAACCCATCGCGTACTGGAGCCGGCGTGATCCCGCCCTCGCGGCCCGCCCGCGGGCCCCTCACCGCCGCTGGATGCAACCATGATTGAAGCGCACGACTGGAACGATGAGTGTGGCGTGTTCGGCGCGGTCGGTCACCCGCGCGCCGCCGAACTGGCTTACCTCGGCCTCTACGCTCTTCAGCACCGCGGGCAGGAGGGAGCGGGGATCATCTCCTACGATGGGCGCCGCTACCACGAGCACAAGAAGCTCGGCATGGTCAGCGACATCTTCTCCGCCTCCGCCCTGCGCAAGCTTCACGGCGCCAGCGCCATCGGCCATACCCGCTACTCCACCACCGGCTCCACCATTCTGCCCAACGTCCAGCCGCTGGTGGCGAAGCTGCGCCAGGCGGTCGTTGCCCTGGCCCACAACGGCAACCTGGTGGACGCCCGCATGGCCCGCTCGGTGCTGGAGGATGGCGGCGCCATCTTCCAGACCTCCATGGACTCCGAGGTGATCCTGCACCTCATGGCGCGCTCCCGCCATCCCCAGATCGAACGCCAGATCGGTGATGCGCTGGATCGCATCCACGGCGCCTACTCGCTCCTGCTGCTGGTCGGTGACACCATCTACGCCGCCAAGGACCCGCGTGCCATCCGTCCCCTCTGCCTCGGCTCGCTGCCGGGTGGCGGCTGGGTGGTGGCCAGTGAAACCTGTGCGCTGGACATCGTCGATGCCGGCTTCGTGCGCGAAGTGAAGGCGGGCGAGATCGTCCGCGTGCGCGCCGGCGAGCCGCCGCGCACAGTGCGCCACGCCCCCGCCGATGCCGACGCCACCTGCATCTTCGAGGCGATCTACTTCTCGCGTCCCGACTCCCACCTTTTCGGTCGCGCCAACGGCGCCTCGCGGGTCGCCCTGGGGCATCGCCTGGCGGCGGAAGCACCCTGCCCCGGTGGCGAGGTGGTGATCTCGGTGCCGGACTCCTCCAACGCCGCCGCCCAGGGCTACGCCGAAGCCAGCGGCATCCCCTTCGGCCACGGTTTGATTCGCAACCACTACATCGGTCGCACCTTCATCAAACCGACCCAGGAGATCCGCGACCTCTCGGCGCGGATCAAATACAACCCGGTGCGGGACGTGGTGGCCGGGCGCAGCGTGGTGGTGGTGGATGATTCAATCGTCCGCGGCACGACCGTGCGCAAGCTGGTGGCGATGCTGCGCGAAGCGGGTGCCCGCGAAGTCCATTTCCGGGTCTCCTCGGCACCGATCATCGCCCCCTGCTACTACGGCATCGACACGCCAGACGCCAGCGAGTTGATCGCCGCCGGCAGCGATCAGGAAGCGATCCGCAAACTGGTCGGCGCCGACACACTGCACTATCTCTCCCTGGCGGGAATGCAGCAGGCGATCGCCGGCGAGCGCGCCTGCGGCTTCTGCACCGCCTGCTTCGACGGTGCCTACCCGGTGCCGATCATCGAGCGCACCGACAAGAAGATCCTCGAGATGAGTTGATCTCCGAAAGGCTGAACATGGCTCCCCCCACCCCTGAAACTCTGCCACCGATCGAGATCGATCGCGCCCTCTGTGATCTCTGCGGTGCCTGCGTGGCGCTCTGCGCACCCGATTCGATTCAGATCAGCCATGCGCTGATCCGGGTCGATCATGCCAGCTGTACCCGCTGCATGAAGTGCCTGCCGGCTTGCCCGGTGACCGCGATCTCGGGTGGTGTGCAATGAGCGCCGCCGTCACCTACGATCTGGTGGTAGTCGGCGCTGGTCCGGCCGGGGCCACCGCGGCTCGTTTTGCCGCCGCCGGTGGCGCGCGGGTGCTGCTGCTCGACCGCAAGCGCGATCCCGGCGCCCCGGTGCGTTGCGGCGAGGGGGTGAGTCATCAGGGCCTCTCCCGCTTCATCGAACCCAATCCGACCTGGATCTCCGCCAGCATCGACGGTGCCCGGCTCTACTCACCGAGCGGCATCTCGGTCGAGATTGCCACGCTCGGCGCCGGCTATGTTCTGGAGCGCAAGATCTTCGACCGCGCGCTGATCGAGCTTGCCGCCGCCAACGGCGCCGATATCTGGACCGAGGCCAATGCTGTTGGTTTGGAACTCGACGCTGCGGGCGAGGTGCGCGGGGTCAGGCTGATCCACTCCGGCAAGGAGCAGCGGGTGGCGTGCAAGATCGTCATCGGCGCCGATGGCGTGGACTCGCGGGTGGGGCGCTGGGCCGGCATTCCCACCCACATCCGCCTGGCGGACCTGGAGTCCTGCGTCCAGTATCTGGTCGCCGACTGCCCCACCGAGCGCAACTACTGCGAATTCTACCTCGGCGATGATCTCTGCCCCGGCGGCTACGCCTGGATCTTTCCCAAGGGCAACGGCCTGGCGAATGTCGGTCTGGGCATCTCGGCGAAATACGCCAACCGCCGCGGCCACGCGCGCGAGTTCCTGGACCGCTTCATCGCGCGCAAGGGGCTGGAGCGAAAGGTGCTGGGCTGCATGATCGGGGGCGTTCCGGTGGCCGCCACTTTGGACCGGATCGTCGGCGACGGCATCATGCTGGTGGGGGATGCCGCCCGGCAGGTCAACCCGATGACCGGCGGGGGCATCATCACCGGCATGTTGGCCGGCCAACTGGCCGGTGAGCAGGCCGCCGCCGCGCTGCACGCCGGCAACTGGGATCGGCAGGCGCTCGCGGGGTATCGCGAGCGCTGGGACAGCGAACAGGGAAAAACCAATCGGCGCTGGTACCGCATCAAGGAGGCGGTGGGACGCTTGCCCGATTCCACCCTCGATGACACGGCGCGGGTCTTCGAGGGGGTGGACGCCGCCGATCTCACCCTCTTCAAG
>JALXCG010000852.1 GCA_026991065.1 Gemmatimonadota bacterium
CCCCCAGCCGCCCCTCCGACCCCGCTTTTCTCAAGCGTCTGCACGCCGGTGACGCACGCGCCCAGCGGCAACTCCTGCGCACCTACATGCCGCAACTCTTTCGCGCCGCGCGCGGCACCGGGCTGAGTGTGGAGAGCGCCGAAGATGTCACTCAGAACACCCTGATCACTTTCCTGGAGAAGGTGGCGAAGTTCGAGGGACGCTCCCACATCCGCACCTGGCTCTTCGGTATCCTCTACCGCAAAGTCGCTGAACTTCGCCGCCGCGAAGGGCGTGGCGGCCCCCTGGAAGATATCGACCAGGTGATGGAGAGTCGGTTTTGCGCCGACGGCCGCTGGGCGCGCCCGCCACGTCCGACCGATTCCGCGCTCTTCGCTGCCGAGGTGCGCCGTCACATCAGCGAATGCCTGGAGCAAGTCTCCACCGCGCAGCGCATGGCCTTTGTGCTGCGCGAGATCGAAGCACTGACCACCTCCGAGATCTGTGCGGCGCTCGAGATTACCCCCTCCAACCTCGGCGTTCTGCTCTACCGCTGCCGCAACAAAGTCCGTGAATGCCTGGAAGCCAGAGGAATCGAAGCCGCATGAAGTGCCGCGATGTCTCCCACCTGATCGCCACCGACGCGCTCCGCGACCTGCCGTTGTGGCAGCGCCTGCGGCTGCGTTTTCACCTGCTGATGTGCGAGCAGTGCCGGCGTTACGCCGCCCAGCTACGCGAGATGGGGCGCGGTGTTCGGGACCAGCTCGCCGCCGCGCCGGCCCCGGAGCGGCAGCGCAAGATGGAGGAGGCGATTCTGCGTCGCCTGCGGGCGTCCGGTGACGAGTCCGAAGAAGATGGTGAGGGCGATTGACCTGCGGGGGCGCGAGCCGAAAACAACAGTGACGCACCGCCGATGGGAGAATCTACGCGGGTTCGCGCCAAGGAGCCGAACGCGGGACTGCCTGGGTGGAGGCTTCTTCGGCGAGGAGGGGATTATTGGACGCAATGCGTCAAGGTCTCTTGCGGGGCCGGCCGGTTCATGGCATCATTGTTCAAAACATTTTCCCGGAGGAGTTTCGATGATCAGCGCGACCGGTTACTCGGCGAATGCCCGCGATATTCTTTTTGTGCTTTTTGAGCAGCTCGGGATCGAGCGGGATGTTCTTGCAATTGAACGCTTTGCGGATTTCGACCGGGAGATGGTCGAGCAGATGTTGGAGCAGTTGGAGACGGTGGGTAGGGAGCAGCTGAATCCGTTGTGGGCGAGCGGTGATCGGCAGGAGTGTCGTTACGATGGGGCGACGCGCGAGGTGCATACACCCGACGGTTGGCCGGAACTGTATCAGGCCTACGCTTCGGCGGGGTGGCCGGCGATGGCCGGGGATCCGGAGTTTGGCGGGATGGGCCTGCCCTATGTGGTGTCGAATACGCTGAATGAGATTCCGATGGCGGCGAATTGCGGGCTCTATCTTTATGCCCTGCTGGTAACCGGGGCGGGGAATCTGTTGGAGCGATTCGGCAGCGAGGAGATGAAGACACTATTTTTGCCGCGGATGTATAGTGGCGAATTTGCGGCGACGATGTTGCTGACCGAGCCGGGAGCGGGGTCGGATGTGGGGGCGTCGCGGACCACGGCGCGCAAGAAGGCGGGCGAGGATTTTTATCGCCTCAAGGGAGACAAGCTCTTTATTACCGGGGGGGAGCAGGATCTGACGCACAACATTGTGCACCTGGTGTTGGCGCGGGTCGAGGGGGCACCGGCGGGGACGCGGGGATTGTCGCTCTTTTTGGTGCCGAAATTCCGTCGCGGTGACGACGGTGAGTTCAATGTTCGCAACGACATTTACTGCACCGGAATCGAACACAAGATGGGGATCCGCGGGTCGGCGACCTGCGCGCTTTCGCTGGGGGATGACGACGATTGTCGCGGCTGGCTGATCGGCGAGGAGAACAAGGGGATGCGCCTGATGTTCCACATGATGAACGAGGCGCGGATGGACACCGGGATGCAGGGGGTGTGCCTGGGGTCGGCGGCCTATTTCAATGCGTTGGCATATGCGCGGGAACGGGTGCAGGGGTCGCCGGGGGGGACGATCATCGACCATCCCGATGTGCGGCGGATGCTGCTGCGGATGAAGGCGCAGGTGGAAGGGGGGCGGGCGCTGATGGCGCGGGCAGCGTGGCACGCGACTCTGGCGGAGCATGGCCCGGAGTCGGAGCGGGCACGTCATGGGGCGATTTTTGCGCTGATGACGCCGGTCTGCAAGGGCTGGGGGTCGGAGCGCGGGTTCGAGATCTGCTCGACCGGGATGCAGGTTTTAGGCGGTTATGGCTATTGCCAGGAGTATCCGCTGGAGCAGTTGACGCGCGATGTGCGGATCGCGTCGATCTACGAGGGGACCACCGGCATTCAGGCGCTGGATCTGGTGGGGCGCAAGGTGATGGGCGATGGCGGCAAGGGGCTGACGCTGCTGCTGGCGGAGTTGGATGCCGGCGCCGAGGAGTGGCGGGAGAGCGCTGCCGTGGCGCCGCTGCTGCCGGTGTGGCAGGCGGCGCGGGGCCAGTTGGAGCAGGCGGCGCAGCGGTTGATTGCGCTGGGGCGTGACGGGTTCGCGAAGGCGGCGCTGGATGCGGTGCCGTTCCTCTTCGGCATGGGCGATCTGCTGGTGGCGTGGGAACTGATGGACCAGGCGCGGATCGCGGAGCAGGCACTGGCGGCGGGGTCGCTGGCGGAGAAAGAGCAGCTCTTCTATCGCGGCAAGCTGACCGCGGCGAGCTTCTTTGTGCGGCGTTTCCTGCCGGCGGCCGGCGCGGCGCTGGATGGCCTGGCGGCCGGTGACAGCAGTGCGCTGGACCACGTGTTTGGTGAAGAGTAGAGATGCGGAAGCGGGTGGTGCCGGCGGCGGTGGGGTTGGCGATCGGGTTGACTGCGGCGCTGGGAGTGGCGGCTCTGGCGGTCGGGTCTACGGTGACCCTGGGCACAGCGGCTTTGGCGGCGCCGGTCGAACGTGGCGGCGCCGCAGTTGCGGTTGCGGGGGGGGCGGAGTCGGCGGTAGCCGCTCACCCCGCGGCGCTCTCCACGCCGGTGGGCCGCTGGCGCACCATCGAT
>JALXCG010000853.1 GCA_026991065.1 Gemmatimonadota bacterium
CTGAACGCCACTCAGCAGCAGGTGACCATCCGCGGCCGCCGCGTCCAGGGCATCGGCGCGGGCGCGGAGCCGGAGTTCGGCTTCCGCGTGACCCGCCGGGGCGAACGGCTGCGCGGCGGGGGCTGCTGCCGCCACTTCGGCCAGGTCGAGATTCAGGTCGACCGTGGCGCCGATCCGCGGCACCTGCTGCAGATCGGTCACTGTGGCGGACGCCTGGACGCGGCTGCCGGCAGTGTGGGCTTGCAGTTGCCGCAGTTGCAGTGTGGCCGGCGTGGCGCGCAGGTCGAGCAGGATCCCCTCCAGTGGCGGGTGATCGCGGCCGTATTGGATGCGGCCGTCGCGCAGGAGCAGGTGCAGGTTGTAGTCGAGCGCGGCGGCGGCGGGGTCGTCGGTTGCTGCTCCCAGCGGCACCAGCGCGGTGCCGTTGATCTGCAGGGTTCCGCCGGAACGCACTTCGGCGGCCGCCGGGAACAGCTCGGCCGGCACGAAGGCGAGAATCTGGTCGATCTCCGCGGGGCCGCCCTGGAGCGCCAGGTGCGCCACCGGCGCGGCCGAGGTCAATGCCGAGATCGCGCCCTTGACCGCCAGCGGCAGCGCGCCCAGATGCAGGGTCGCTTCGTCGATGCGCAGCTCATCTTCGGCTTTCAGGTAGCGGAAGTTCTTGTCGAAGCGCAGGCTCAAGCCTTGCCCCAGGCGCCCCGCCGGGGTGTGGATGGCGAGCGTGTCCAGGGTGGTGGTTCCGGCGAGGATCAGGTCGCCGTTGTTTTCCAGCGTGGCGGCCAGTTTTTCGCCCAGTCCCGCCAGGTGGAGCAGTGGAGCGCCGCCGGCATCGCGCAGGTCGACGCGCCCATCCTCGATCTCCAGCGAGCGGATCTCCACGGCGACCGGCAGGGCGGGGGTTGCCGCGGAGTTGGCGCCGGCGGACGCGCCGGTTGCGGTTTCACGATCGGCCCGCGCCGCATCTCCGGCCGTCTCCGCCTCTTCTGCCGCCGCGCTCTCTTCCGCCGCGACAATCTCGATTCGGGGCCGCCGAATGGTGAGCGCGGTGATCTCGATCCGCCGCTGCAGCAGCGGCGCCAGCGCCAGGCGAAGCCCGATCTCCTCCACCTCGACATGCAGCGGGTCGGGGGCTGCGGCGTTGCCCAGTTCGATGCCGCTCAAGCGCAGGCCGATGCCGCCCAGGAGTTGCAGACCCACCCCGTCGATTCGCACCGGCTGGCCGAGTGCCGCGCCGGCCTGATCGGCCAGTGTCTGACGCGCGCGTTCGCGCGGAAAGAGGAGCAGCAGGAGCAGCAGGGCGAGCAGAGCAACCCCGCACAGCAGCAGCAGAGTACGGACGAACTTGGACATGGAAGCGTTCCGGAGAGTTGGGGAGAGGTCGGCCCGGACTTACTCTTTCCAGGCGCTGCGATGATAGGCGAGGATGGAGGGCCGCAGGCGAGTGTTGATTTCGATCGAGGAGGCATCGAGCAGCCCCTTGCCGAAAGCCAGCGCGCCGCGCAGCACCGCCGGGGTCAGAAAAGCGGTCTCCACCGGCGGCGCCGGAAGCGCCCGAATCCGCTCCGCCACCGCCGCTGAATCGGGGGGCGCCAACCACGCCAGATGCCACCCCCACTCGCCGAAACTGGGCACGTTCTGGTGATAGGGAAGCACCGAGAAGCCGGCCGCCCGCAGGGTCTTGCCGATGCACAGGAAGACCTTGCCGGCATGATAGGGGCTGGTCGACTGAACCGCCACAAATCCTCCGGGAGCCAGGTGGGCGGCGAGGTTGCGATAGAATGAGCGCGAATAGAGCTTGGCGACTTCGAGTGTCGACGGATCGGGGAAATCGACCAGGATCACATCGAAAAGTCCATCCGCGGACCGCAGGTAGAGATCGGCGTCGAGGTTCAGCAGGTCGACGTGGGCGATCACCCGGCGCGGCTTCTCATGCAGCGTCACGGGGGCGGTGAGGTCGCGCTGGATGGGGCGGGTCTGCGGACTCAGGCTCACCCCGCCGGGGGCCAGGGTGCGCACCCGCGCATCCCGCAGCGAAGCCTGGTTCAGCCGCACCAGATCCGGCTGGGTGGCGGCGATCTCGGTCATGCGGGCGTCGAGATCAACCAGCAGAACCTCGCCCAGATCGGTGTATTTGAGCACTTCGCGCAGGGCCAGGCCGTCGCCGCCACCGAGGATCAGCACCCGCCGGTGGGCGTCGGCCAGCGCCATGGCCGGGTGCACCAGCAGTTCATGGTAGATCTGTTCATCGCGCGATGAGAACTGCAGGTTGCCGTTCAGGTAGAGGTTCAACCGGTCGCCGCGCCGGGTGAGCACGATGTGCTGGTAGGGTGTGGTTTCGCTGAGGATGATCGGGTCGGCGAAGGTACTCTGCTCGAACTGGTCCAGCAGTTGCGCGGTGCGCGGCGCCAGCAGCAGCAGGAGCAGCGCCGCCGACCCGCCGGCCGCCAGCAGCCGCCGCGGTCGCGCCAGCAGGCGCCGGAAGTAGAGCGCCCCGAGCAATCCCAGCGAGATGTTGATCAGCCCCAGGGCGATACCGATCCGGGCCATCGAAAAGCGCGTCAGAAGGACGTAGGCGAAGAGCAGCGCGCCGGCCAGCGAACCGGCATAGTCCATGAACAGAACGCTGGAGAGATTGGCCCGGAGACTGGCCGCATAGTCCTGGTTGATGCGGATCAGGAGCGGAATCTCCAGCCCGATGCAGCCGCCGAGAAAGGCCGAAAAAAGGTAGAGAACCAGGCGGTATTGCGTGGTGTAGGCGAATGCCGCCTGGATCAGCACCACGCTGGTGCCGCCGGCCAGCCCCAGGCAGATCTCGATCAGCAGCCAGCGGTCGACCAGGTCCCGCTCGATCAGGCGCTGTGCCACCGATCCCACCCCCATCGAGAACATCATCACGCCGATCACCACGAAGATCGCCTCGTGGCTGGTGCCCACCAGGTGGTTGCCGAGGGCGCCGAGGGTGTATTCGTAGATCAGCCCGCAGGCTCCCTGAATGAACATGGAGAGGGCGAGAATGCGCCCGGCGTGGCGGTAGACCGGGACGCCGGAGTCCGCGCCCGCGCCCGCGCCCACACCCACATTCACC
>JALXCG010000854.1 GCA_026991065.1 Gemmatimonadota bacterium
CAGCGGCGCCAGGCGCATGGCCGGCACGCGGTAGAGCGCCTTGAGCAATAGATAGTGGTTGTGGGGGAAGTCGCGGACATCGACCCGAAAACGGCCCATGCAATGCCATCCGTCGTGGAGATGAGGTTCCGCGGCGCGGCACTCGCCGGGGGAGACGAGGAGCACCGGCACTCAGGTGGCGGCCCCCGCCGCAGCGGTGGTTCGCCTATTCTTGGGTGTCGGCGCTTCCGCAACGACCTGGAGCGATTATTGCCTCATCGCGGCAACGGCGGCGACGCCACCGGAGCGTCCGGGCAGCGCAAAGCCCGCGCGCTGAATCACTCCGCCAGACGCTGAGTCACCACAAAGGCTCCGCGCAGATCCCCCTCCTTAAAGCCGGTGGCGCGATCGAGAGGGTAGAGTTGGTTCAGCTTCTTCTGCACTTCGGGATCCAGATTGCTGCCGTGGCAATTCAGGCAGATCATGCCGGTGGGAATCGCTTTCATGAAGCGGTATTCGCGCCCGGTCGCGGTTGTAACAACCTCGCCGTGGGTGAGCGCGGCGGGATCTTCGCCCGCGCGCAGGCGCGTCTCGAACTCCTCCAGCACTCTCTTCTGCCACAGGGTGGGCGCGTTTTCGGGGTTGCGCGGCCGCAAGCTGGTGCGCCCCACGCGCAGCCCCTGCTCCGCGCTCACGCGCGCGGTGATCGCCGGCGCCTTCTCATTGCAGACGCCGAGCGCCCCCACCGCGCCCCCTGCTCTCACCGCACTCTGCAGCGCGGCCTTCAACTCTTTGCCCAGCGCCTGAATGGCGCCGAGCGCGGCATTCCGTTGGGCATCGAACTCAGTCGCTCCGGCGGCCGGCTTCGCAGCCGGAGAACCGGTCGCGCTCACCTCGCCGGCGACCACCGGCGCGGCACCGCCGAGACCGAAGACAACCACGATCGAAAGAAGCCATCTGCGCATGATCGAATCTCCAGGTGAAGCAAGTCCCGTCGTCGACAGCCATAGTATAGATCCTGACGAGAGCGGATCGCGCGGCGGATTTGGGCTCTTTTGCGGAACGTGTGGATCGGCGTGCTAAGTTAAGGGTTTGCCTGTCCGCGCCGCATACCGCGCCGCCCCTCTTGATGCTTGAAATGAGAAGTTTGCCATGCCCCTGCCGCCCCGGAGTCCGCGGGACCCTGAAACCGTTTCCGCCAACCCCGAAGCCCCCACGCCCGAGTCCGCCACCGAGGCCGCCGCGCCGTCGAAGAAGGCACGCCCCAAAGCAATCGCCCTGATCTCCGGTGGGCTGGACTCCACTCTGGCCCTGCGCATGATGAAAGACCAGGGTGTGGAGGTGCACGCGGTCAACTTCTACACCGGGTTCTGCACGGTGGAATCGAAGCGCACCCTGGGCAAGAGCAATCGCCGGGGCGAGCCCTATCGCAACGAAGCGCTGCGCGCCGCCGCCGACGTGGGTGTGGATGTCGACCTGGTGGACATCTCCGAAGAGTACATGGAGATGGTGGTGAACCCGCGCCACGGCTACGGCTCCAACGCCAATCCCTGCATCGACTGCCGCATCTTCATGCTGAAAAAGGCCCGGCAGATGATGGAAGAGGAAGGCGCTGATTTTATCGTTACCGGCGAAGTGCTGGGGCAACGCCCCATGTCACAACGCGGCTACACGATGAAACTGATCGAGCGCGAAGCGGGCCTCGAAGGCAAGATCGTGCGCCCGCTCACCGCGCGCGCGGTAGCCGCCACCGAGGCCGAGAAGGCGGGCCTGATCGACCGCGAGCGGCTGGGCAAGATCACGGGTCGCTCCCGCAAGCCGCAGATGGCGCTCGCCCGGGAACTCCAGATCGAAGACTACCCCTCGCCCGCCGGCGGCTGTTGCTACCTGGTGGAAGAAGCCTATGCGCACCGCTTCTACGACTACCTGGACCACCAGGAGGAGCGGCGCATGACCCCGCGCGACGCGATCATCCTGGCCACCGGGCGCCATTTCCGCATCGGCCCCAGGACCAAAGTGATCGTCGGCCGCGACGAGAGCGACAATCGCGCCCTTGATCTCCACCGGCAGAGTGAGCCGCGGCTCTTCGCGCGTGACTTCCGCGGTCCGCTGACCCTGCTTCAGGGCGAGATCAGCGACGATTCTCTCCACACCGCGGCGCGCATCACGGCCCGCTACTGCGACGGCAAGCGCGAGGCAAGCGTGCGCATCGGCGTGGAGCGGGAGAGCGGCGAGACCACGCTCGAAGTCGCCCCGGCCGGCGAGGAGGAGCTGGATCGGTGGCGGATCTGAAACGCGGATTCGGCGGCGGCCATTCCGCGGATCGCCCGGGCAGACCTGAACAGCGACGACCTGCAAGAGACGATTCGTCTCCTGCCGGGATCAACTCGGTCTGCCGGCAACGCTCCCCTTGGTGATCTCGCAGAAAACGCTGGACTGATCCACTTCGCAGATGTGCGCGTTCATGCCGAGCTGAGAGCACAACACACGGAAACGATTGGGAGTCAAGCGTCCCGCCCGGAATCCATCCTCGCAGGCAATGACGCCCTCTTTGGACGCGACCCGGTCAATTTTCCCTACCAGGCCCTCCTCGGCCTGCGCCTCAAACCAGGCGAGTCGATGCCGCCAGAACTTATCCGAATATGAAGACAGCAGAACAATCCCACCGTCCCGCGTGACCCGCAGCGCCTCCCGGAGCAGTTTCACCTGATCAACCCCAAAAGCGCAGATCCCGTTCTGCAAGCACAGAACGGCGTCGAAGGCACCGTCGGCAAAGTGCAAGTCGGTGGCGTCCATGCGCAGGAACTCGCATCGGTCCATCTCCCGCGAAGATCGCCGTGCCAGCTCAAGGCTCTCGGGTGCAATATCAACGCCCACGACTCGGGCGGCCACTTGAGCAACCCTGCGGGCGATGCGCCCATAGCCGCAGCCAAGCTCCAGAACCTGGTCTCTTGTTCGCAGGCGTCCCAAGGCGTGAAGAATCTCCGCCTCAAGATATTGACACACCCGCTTCGGCGCGATCTCGTAACAGCGCTGCAGGCGCTTGCCCGACAGCTTCTCGGCGTAGTACCTGCCACCCGTCATGGTT
>JALXCG010000855.1 GCA_026991065.1 Gemmatimonadota bacterium
CGGCCGCCCCCGCCGGCGCCGCCGCGGCCAGGCGGTCGAACGCCTCGGGGCTCAACGGTTGGTCGCCGGCGGGAGTTAAAACCCGCGCGAGCCAGTCGCGGCACGCGCCGGCGGTCTCTGATTCGCCGATCATCAGGCAGTGACGAGAGTCGGCGGCCGGCACCGACGCCACGCCGGCGCGCGGCACGCTCTTCGGGGAGCGCACGGTCACCCCGATCCAGGCGGAGGTCCCCAGATAGAGATGCGCATCGCCCGGTCGCACCGCGCCGCAACCAACCGCGGCCGCCGGGATGTCGGCCATCCCCATCGCCACCGGAGTAGCCGCGGCCAGGCCCAACTCGGCGGCTGCCTCGGGCCGCAGTCCGCCAACCTCGGCGGTGCTCGCGATCACGGTGGGCATCTTGTTCAGGGGAAAGCCGGTGAGCGCCGCCAGAAGGGTGGACCAGCGGCGCCGTCCGGGCAGAAAGACCCCGGTGCCGCCGGCGGCAGTCGGGTCCATGCGCAACCGGCCGGTGGCGCGCGCCACCAGATAACCGGTGGCGTCGCAGAAAGCCGCCGTGCGGTCGAAAACAGCCGGCTCATGGCGCCGCAGCCAGGCGATCTTGGCCACCCAGTCCTTGCCGCTGGGGGCCGCCCCGGCGATTCCCGCGACCACCCGCTCACCGCCCAGGCGCCGCGTCATGCGCCGCGCCTGTGCTTCGCCGCGGGCATCGAGCCAACTGATCGCCGGGCGGGTCGGAACGCCGGCCGCATCGAGCGGCGCCAGAGCCAGCATCTGGCCGGCGAAGGCGAGACCGCGGACCGCCCCGGGCGCCACGCCGGCGCGCGCCACCACGGCGCGGGTGGTCTGGGCAACCGCGCGCCACCACTCCTCCGGGTCCTGCTCCACTTGATCGGGCGTGGGGTGGCGCAGCGGGTAGGCGGCGATCGCGGTCGCCAGGATCCGCCCACCGGCATCGACCAGCACCGCTTTGTTGCCGCTGGTTCCAAGGTCGTGGCCGATGAACATCGCCGCGCTGCCCACCCTCAAACCGGCAGCGGGATGCGGGTCACGACACCAGCGGCATCGCGGCGCTCAATCACCACGCTTTCGTGACCGCCACGCCCGAGCCGTTTGCCCATCTCCAGCGCCAACATGAGCAGCTCCAGCGGCTGCACCGCGGCTTCCGGTGGCAGCACCCCGGGCCCCTCGACCCGGCCGCGGGCCATCAGCATGGCGCCGGCGGCCGCCGGGATGCCGGTGCCCGCGCCGGCTCCGACCGTGGTCGAGAAGAGCGAGAAGATGTAGGTTTCAGCGGCGCCGCCGTGCGCCAGCCCGGAGACCACGACCTTCAAGCAACCGGCGGGGCCCTCCACTCCGGCTGCATCCAGCAGCTCGCGGCGCCGCGAGAGAATGTGTGCCACCGAGAACTCGATCGGCACCACCGCCTGCCCCTGGACCTGGATCGGCTCCTCGCCGCAGGCCCCAACCCGCACCATCTCCTGGGTGAGGCGAAAGTAGCTGAGGGGGAAAATCACCCCCATGTTGGTGGCCCGCCGCAGACCGGGAATGTGTTGCGGCAGGGTGATCGTCTCCGGGTGAGGATAGGGATAGACCGGGTATTCGCCCAGGCCGCGAAAATCGGTCTTGATCACCTGCGCCTGGCCGCTCTCCTCCAGTTGCATCACCTCGATCATCCGCCCGTCGATGAAGAGCGGCACCGGATCGAGCATGGCGCGGATGCGGTGTTTGACAACCGCCGGCCCTTCGGTCGGTTCGCCACCGTGGATATGCATGATGTCGACCGCCTCGACACTGGCCAACAGGTTGTCGGCGCAAAAGCGCACCAGGACATTGGCCAATCCGGGCGAGTTGCCCATGCCGAGCAGGCAGCGCACACCGGCGTCGCGCGCCTGGTCGCTGAGCGCCAACATCTCCCGGGTCGGCTGGAGATCGTCGCAGACGTCGACATAGTCGACGCCGGCCGCAATCGCCGCGCGCAGAATCGGTGGGCCGAAACGGTAGAAGGGACCAACGCAGTTCACGACCACATCGGCGCCGGCCAGTGTGGCCGCGAGCGACTGGGGAGAATCCGCATCGACGGCCCGGGCGCTGAGCCGCGGAAAAGTGGCCGCGCTGCCGCCACCACGGCGATCCGCGACCGCCGCGGCAAAGGCTTGCGCGGCGTCTCGCCGCAGATCCGCGACCACGACTTCGGCCAGTTCGGCGACGCCGGCAAGGGCTTCCACACAAACGCTGCCGATGCCGCCGCAGCCCCCCAGGACAACAATTTTCTTCGCCGGGGATGGGCTCATGCTCGCCTCCTTAAGAGTAGTTTCGGGATCTGGGAGAAAACCGCGTTACCATCCTAGTGGGTGTACGAACCCCGCGCATGCACGAAATTGCACCGGGTTTCTGCCGAAACCTATCACCCCCCAATCTCCGGAGCATTCATGTCAGTTTCCGCCCGCTTCTCCCCTTCCGTCCGGACCGGCCTCGCCTCGGTTGCTGCCGGTATCCTCCTGGCCACCTCCGCCGACGCCGTTGCGGCAATGCCCGAGCCGGAACTCGGCGCGGCAGCCGACCAGCTCTCTCCGGAGTTGACCGAAGAGCTGCTGGCCGCCCCCGCGGATGCCAGCATCCGGGCGCTTTTCTCGTTTCACGACAATTTGCCGGCGCGACTCCTGGCCAGCCAACTCCGGGCCCGTGGCGTCACTGAGCGCGGCGCTCTGGCGCGGGAACTGGGTCGCACCTTGCGCGCACACAGCGCGGCGGTGCAAAAGCCGATGATTCACGCCATCGACACCTGGCAGGGCCCGGGCTCGATCACTCACTTCGAGTCGTTCTGGATCAACAACATGCTGCTGGTCGAGGGCTCCCCCGCGGCGATCACGGCGCTGGCGGCGCGTCCCGAGGTGGCGGCGGTCGACGCGGATCTGCCGATCGAGCTGATCCACCCGGTGAGTTCCGCCCCGGCGTCCCCGAATTCGGTGGGCGGCACCGAGTATGGGTTGCGCCAGATCAAGGCGCCGGAGCTGTGGGCGATGGGCATCACCGGCGTCGGTTCGGTGGTGTGCAATCT
>JALXCG010000856.1 GCA_026991065.1 Gemmatimonadota bacterium
GCAATGTAGTCAAGCTCTCTGGCGGCTTTCCGGTACCGGTCCCAACCCCGATCGCCCGCCCGATCACCGATCTCCTTTGGTATATGAAGTTGATTAACTCCACATCGGAATCGCTGCAGCAGTTCCGGTTCTCCTGTCTCGCCTCCAACCGGCGCCTGCAGAAGGATCTCGGGGTGAAGCTGCAGCACTCTTCCGAGAGCGCCCTGGTCACCGAGATCGATGCTTTGCGCATCCGCAAATACAACGGCAGTGAAGCCCCTCGGCGCAAAGCGCCACTCAGCGACGCGCTGCGCGAGTACTACCGGGATCGCGAACGCGCAGAGGAGGAGCGCATTCTGCGCATCACCAACCCAACGCGACGCACATCCTCTTCTGCGCCCACAATCTCTTGAAACCATCAACGCGCATCGATTCCAGTCGGCGTCGCCGGGCCTGGTTGCCGGTTGCAGCGTGGGGCGTGATCGTGGCGATCGCCAACTCGGTCCCCAATCCTCCCGCGTTACCCGAGAGCATCATCCCTCTCGACAAGCTGGTTCATTTCGGCGAGTATTTTGCGCTTGGATTTCTCCTCCTCCGCGCTGCAACAATCATCCGTTGGCGGCGCGCTCTGCTCTGGGCGCTGATCATCGGTTTGAGCGTGGGGATCGCCGACGAACTGCATCAAGCCTACATTCCGACCCGTGTCCCCGATCCCGCGGATGCCACTGCGGATGGCGTAGGTGTGGCTTGCGGTGCATTCGCATTTATTCTGCTACGGCGCCGCGCCACGAAAAGTGAAGAAACCGAATCATGACCAATAACTCATTTCGCACCCATCACGCCGGCGCGCTCCGCGCCGACCATGTCGATCAATCGGTTCTCTTGTCCGGCTGGGTGCATCGCCACCGCCACCACGGCGCATTGATCTTCTTCGATCTCCGCGACGGCAGCG
Organism: Gemmatimonadota bacterium; assembly: GCA_026991065.1. Taxonomy (GTDB): domain Bacteria; genus JALXCG01. The sequence continues at coordinate 932 of JALXCG010000856.1, forward strand.
GCTTGGTGCAAATCACCTGTGATCCGGCGCTCAGCCAGAGCGCACATGAGATCGCGGCGGGCTTGCATTCCGAATATGTCGTGCGCGTGGCCGGTCGTGTTCGACGCCGCCCTGACGCCAACCCCAATCTCGCTACCGGTGAGATCGAGGTTTTGGCGGACTCCATCGAGATCCTCAACCGCTGCGCCACGCTGCCGTTTCAGGTCGACACGGAAGGGGATGCGCCGCGCCCCGGTGAAGAGTTGCGCCTCGCCTACCGCTATCTGGATCTCCGCAAGCCGGAAATGCGCGAATTGCTGGTTGTCCGCCACCGCGCCGTGCAGGCCATCCGCGAAAGCCTCAACAGTGCTGAGTTCTTCGAAATCGAAACCCCGATCCTGATGAAGAGCACGCCCGAGGGCGCCCGCGATTTTCTTGTTCCCTCGCGCGTCAACACCGGCACCTTCTACGCTCTCCCACAGTCACCACAGCTGTACAAGCAGATCCTGATGGTGGCCGGCATGGAGCGCTACTACCAGATCGCCAAGTGTTTCCGTGACGAGGATATGCGCGCCGACCGGCAGCCCGAGTTCACGCAACTCGACCTGGAGATGAGTTTCGTCTCCCAGGAGGATGTGTTCCAGGTCACCGAAGCCTGCATCGCCGCAGCTGTTGAAACAACCCGCGGCATCAAGATCGAGACCCCCTTCCCGCGTCTCACCTACGCAGAATCGATGGAGCGCTACGGCACCGATAAGCCCGACATCCGGTTCGGACTCGAGTTGGCGCGAATCAGTGACCTGGCTGCCGACTCCGGCTTCGGTGTCTTCCGCAACGCGGTCGCCGCAGGTGGGGTGGTGAAGGCGCTGCGGATCCCGGACGGAGCCAGTCGCTCGCGGAAGGCGATCGGGGAGTTGGAGAAGGTCGCCAAAGTCTATGGCGCAAAGGGACTGGCCTGGTTCAAGCTGAATGCCGGCCAGGCGACCGGCGGCATTGCCAAGTTTCTCACCGGCGCAGAAGTCACCGAAATCACCGCCCGAACCATGGCCGTAGATGGCGATGCGGTGGTCTTCGTCGCGGATACCGAGGCCACTGCCAACGCCGCCCTCGGCAACCTGCGCAACCAGGTCGGTCAAGAACTCGGGCTCACCTCACGCGACAAGTTGTGTTTCGTCTGGATCGTTGACTTCCCACTCTTCGAGGAGACCGAAGACGGCTGGGCTCCCCTGCATCACATGTTCACCCTGCCCAATCTCGCGGATCTGGAAAACCTGGAGACGTCACCCGGCTCTGCTCATGCGCAACTGTATGACCTGGTCCTGAACGGCTGGGAGCTGGGTTCCGGCTCCATCCGCTGCCACGATGCCGAAATCCAGCGGCGCATCATGCGTATCGTCGGAATGTCGGAGGAGGAAGCCGAGCGACGTTTCGGTTTTCTTCTGAAGGCCCTCGACTACGGCGCGCCGCCCCACGGTGGCATCGCCCTGGGGATCGATCGCCTGGTCACACTGCTTGCCCCGCACGAGTGCAACATGCGCGACGTCATCGCCTTCCCCAAGACGCTTTCCGGCGTCTCCCTCATGGATGGCTGCCCCGCTCCGGTCGACCCGGAACAGTTGGAGGAGTTGGGCATCGCGATAGTCCGCCGGCAGGAGTAGTGAGTCAGTCGCCGCTCAGAATATTCCCCAAGATCTCGCCGCCGAAGCCGGCGACCCCTTTCTGCTCTCCCCGTTTCCCAAATCGCGCTCCAGAAAGAACCCGGTCCGCAAGGCGGGAAAAGGGGAGACTCTGCAGATAGACCGTGCCGGGACCGGTCAGCGTGGCGAGAAAGAGCCCCTCACCGCCGAAAAGCGCGTTCTTGAATCCACCCACGAACTGAATGTCGTAGTTGACCGACGAGGTCAACCCGACCAGACAACCGGTATCGATGCGCAGTGTCTGGCCGGCCGCCAGATCTTTGCGAATGATGGTGCCGCCGGCATGGATGAACGCACGACCGTCGCCGGTCAAGCGCTGCAAAATGAAGCCCTCGCCCCCAAAAAAGCCCGCCCCTAAACGCTTCGTGAACGCCACTTCGATCTCTATCCCCCTGGCGGCACAAAGAAACGAGTCTTTCTGACAGATAAACACACCGCCGACCTGATCCAACTCCAGGGGGATAATCTTGCCCGGATAGGGGGCGGCAAAAGCAACGTGGCTCTTGCCGCTACCGGTGTGGAGAAAAGTGGTGATAAAGAAGCTCTCCCCGGTGATCATCCGCTTGAACCCTTTGAAGAGTCCACCCCCGGTCGAGGTCTGCATCTGAATGCCATCTTCCATGTAGGACATGGTCCCCACTTCAGCCCGCACCCCCTCGCCCGGATCCAGCTCGATCTCGATCAACTGAATGTCATCTCCATAGATCCGGTAGTCAATCACATCTGCGGCCATGATTCAGTGCTCTCCAACTCGGCGTGACCACCGAGCTAATCGACGATGGAATCCTCCGGCAAGAGATAGGACCAGGGATTGACCTTCTTGCCGTCACGGTGCACTTCATAGTGCACGTGGGAACTGGTGGATCGCCCGGTGGACCCAACCAAGGCGATCACTTGCCCCCGTTCGACGAGATCTCCACGCTTGACGAGATTCTTGGAGTTGTGCGCGTAGGTAGTCACAATGCCATCACCGTGGTCGATCTTGATCTGGTTGCCATAGCCACCGTTGCGACCGGAGAAGATCACCTTTCCGGCGGCGGTAGCAACCACCTCCGTGCCAGCGGCGGCGGCAACATCGATTCCCCAGTGAAAGCTGCGACGGCCGGTAAACGGATCCTTGCGACGACCGAATGATGCTGTGATCCAGCCATTGGCGGGCAAGGTGGAGGGCATGTGCGCCCACTCACGATTCTTGTCGAGCAGCGCCGCCCTGATCTTGTCCATGTTGGCGGAAAGATCTCCTGTCGCCTCGGCCGTTCGCTCAAGACTGGTGCGCAGGATGGCCACTCGATCGGCCCCGCTGCTCCCCTCCGGAACTGGATAATCCAGCTCGCGCTCCTCTCCCGGTACACTCTCTCCAGGTTCAACGCCGGCCAAAACCATGAGTTCTGCCTCGGTGGCTCTTGCCTGAGCGAGATCAGCATCCACCTGCGCGAGTTGCACACACATGCGGTCCAGGGCGCTTTCCAAAGCGGCGTTTTCTTGACGCTCGGCGTAAAGCGCAGCCAGATAGTCGACCGCGCGCAGACCGCCAGCAAGGGTACAAAACAACACCGCCAGCGAGAGAACACCGAGCCCCCACTGACGCCGTTCGAGCACTGTGTGCATTGATAGCAAAGAACGCATCTCTATAAGAAGTAATCAGGAGATCCCAAAAAACAAGTAATTTTGCGGCAATGAACTCGCGTTTTCAATCATGAATAAAAAGATCCAGCTCTCTCTCCGTCGCCGTGGCGAGCAGCCGTGCAAGCGCTTTCGCCTTTATCTGCCGAATCCGCTCACGGGTCAACCCCAACTCCTTGCCGATCGCATCAAGAGTCTGGGTTTCGCCACTGCCGATGCCGAAATAGCGACGAACAATGAAAGCTTCACGCTCATTCAAGATCTCAAGCAGCGCCTCCACCTCCTCCGCCATCGCTTGATCCAGCAGCTCGGCGTCAACCTCCGCCTGCTCCTCGTCCACCAGCGTTTCCAGGAGTGCGCCATCGTCATTGCCGGTCCCCGGCGAATCCAAACTTACATGGCTGGTGGCGATGCGCCCCGAAGTCGCGACGATGTGCTCCTTTACTCCCATCTCCCCCGCCACCTCCGCCACCGTCGGCTCGCGCTGCAACTCTTGCTCCAGCTTCTTGATCGTCTTGCCCATGTGGTAGATGTGGGCGACCCGATTGAGTGGAACCCGAACAATGCGCGACTGGTCGGCAAGAGCCTGGAGAATCGACTGCCGAATCCACCAAACAGCGTAAGAGATAAACTTGAATCCACGACTTTCGTCAAAGCGCTCCGCGGCACGCATCAACCCCAGATTGCCCTCGTTGATCAGATCGCTCAGCGGAACGCCCTGCTTGGAATAGGACTTTGCAACATTCACCACAAACCGGAGGTTGCCCTCGACCAAGCGGCTCAGCGCCTGCCGGTCACCCGCACGGATGCGCTTGGCAAGCTCAACCTCCTCGTCGCGGGTCAACAAGGGAATCCGGGCGATATCACGGAGATAAAGATCGAGCGCAGCGCTTTGTTGCCGGTCACGATCGGCTGTTTTGGCCAACGTTGCACCGCCCCCCACCGCAACTCCGGCGATAAAGGTGATCGCTGCCCCGGTCTTCTCACCACACTTCAGCGCAACACAGTGCTGGCCGCGCCGGGAAGAACGAGTCCTGGTGAGAAAGCCGGGGTAACTGGAAATCGTTCCCCGCGCAGCCGCGCGGGATACATCTCTGGAGCCTTCGCTGCCCCGCGAGACCCGACTCTCGGCAAGGCGGGCGCCGTCCACGGACGCCACCCGCCTTTTTCTAGTCATCGGAAGATCGAAGCATTCCCTTGCGTTACGATTTCGAGCGATCTCACGAGGCGATCCCTACGCAACAATCGAACGCCATTCGCTACTTGCGGCTTAGCGCGAAGTAGCGCTGACCGCCACCGGGCAAGTAGACATAAACGGCGATCGCGCGCTTGCTCTCATCCTTCTTCAGCGCCTTTCGTGCCTTGTGGTAGTCGCGCAGATCATCGATTTCGTATTCGCCGAGCTTCTGGATCACATAGCCGGGCCGCAATCCCGCGTGGGAGGCCTCGGACCCGGGAGCAACCGAGACAATCAACACACCGTGGTCAACATCCACGCCCAAGGCTTCCGCTTCCGGCGAATCAAGACCGACCACATCCAGTCCCAACCAGCCACCGCCACTCTTGGTATCCGCCGCCACTTGCTGGGAGTCATCCATCTTGCCGAGCTTCACTTTGATCCGCTTGCGCTCGCCATCCCGCATCACCACAACTTCGGCTTTGCTGCCGATCTCGGATCTGCCGACCATGCGCTGGAGCTTGGGCACCGAGGTCACCTTCTGACCATCAAACTCGACAATGACATCTCCCTCACGAAGCCCCGCGTCCTTGGCCGGACCGTCATCCATCAGCCCCGAGATCAAGACCCCGGTGGCTTCGTCCAAGCCCAAGGCTTCAGCCATCTTGCCGTCCACCGCCTGGATATTGACTCCAAGGAATGCCCGTCGCACCTCGCCGTATTCTTTCAGATCCCCCAGGACCTCTTTGACCAGGTTGATCGGAATGGCAAAGCCGATGCCCACATTTACACCGGAAGGCGAATTGATCGCGGAATTGATGCCAATGACCTCACCGCGCACGTTGACCAAAGGCCCCCCCGAGTTTCCGGGATTGATCGCCGCATCGGTCTGGATGTAGTCCTGGATGGCGGGAGAGCGGGAAGCAAACTGCAGCGAACTCCGGTCGCACGCACTCACGATTCCCAGAGTCACCGTCCCGGCAAAACGGGAAAAGGGATTGCCAATGGCAATCGCGAGTTCTCCAACACGCAGGGTCGAGGAGTCACCCAGTTTCGCCGGCGTGATCTTGCCCTCGGGATCCACCTTCAGCAGCGCCAAATCGGTACTCGGATCGGCGCCGACCACTTCAGCGGTGAACTCTCTGTCATCATGCGTTGTCACAATCACCTCATCGGCGTCTTCGATGACGTGATTGTTGGTCAGCAGATAGCCATCCTCGCTGATGAAGAAGCCGGAGCCGAGTGAAGTGGCCTCGCGCTGATCCGGCAGTTCCTGCATGCGCCGCCGAAACATGTCCTCCCATCCCGGAATCATGAACGGGGGATGCTGAAAGTTCCTGTCCACCTTTTCAATGTGCGTGGCGCTGATATTCACCACCGAGGGCAGTACGTTTTCCGCGGCGGACGCCAGCGCATCACTAAGAGCCTCCGCCGCGCTGTAGTCGGGGTTGTTGCCCGTTGCGAAGGCAGTGCCGCCTACCGTGCCGATGGTGCCGGTGATAGCGGCCAGAGCGATCGCGGTCGCGATCCACCGTGAACCTGTTTCCTTTTTCATTGTTCAACTCCGTCAAAAGAGGCTGTTGCGGAAGCTGTTTTGTCCCCGCAGAATCGCTACGCCAATCGCTGCTTGGTGGCTTGCTGTAATTCACTGCGCAAACCACCGGATCAGCCGCGCGCGTTTGAGTCTTCCTGCAATACACTGTGAAGACCCCGGGGTTCCGGAATTTGCCTGCCGCTGCTGACGCAAACGCTACACGTTCTTAAAGCACGGAATCGCACAGGGGCAATGAAATCAAAGCCCATGTGCGAAAACTCACCGGCCGCGAAAACAATCAGCAGTGAACCAGCACGGGCGCATTGTTGCGCTCATGGGCCAGCAACCGATGATCCTCCCGCACTGAACGCAGCCGCCCGCGAAGCTTGCTCACAGCCTTGGAGTGGATCTGCGAGATCCGCGACTCAGAGAGATGCAGGATGGCGCCGATCTCTTTGAGCGTCAGGCGCTCGTAGTAATAGAGAATGACCACCAAGCGCTCCTGCCGCGGCAGATTCTTGACCGTGTCGATCAGAATCTCTGAAAGCTGCCGCGAAGCCAATTCATGGTTGGGATTGCGGCCGCGATGATCTTCGATGGTATCAATCAGGCGGATCTCCTTGTTTTCGCCGCCTTCGCTGACCGCGGAATCGAGCGACTGAAAAGACATCCCGAGCACTTGCGAAACCAGCAGACGCACCTCGTGCACCGAGATCTCCAACTCCTCGGCCACCTCGACTTCGCTGACCTGGCTCCCCTTACGAACTTGAAGTCGCTGATAAGCGGCATCCACCTTTTTCGCCTTCTGCCGCAGAGAGCGTGGCAACCAATCCTGACTGCGCAGCTCATCGAGCAATGCGCCATAGACCCGCGGACGGGCAAAAGTCTCGAACGCGACACCACGGCTCGCGTCGAATCGATCGACAGCCGTGATCAGCCCCATCGTGCCAACGCTCATCAAATCATCCCGCGAAACCGATGGAGGCAAAGATGCGGCCGTGCGGTTGACGATATAACGGACAAGTCCCATATAGCGCAAAACCAGCGCATCCCGGTCCTTGGGATTGCGCTCGGCCAAGAAACGAGTCCATGTTGCATCCAGAGTCCGCTCGCCGGTGGCATTCTTGCTCACTGTGCCCTCTCTCTCGTTGCCGCGTCGGAACGACCACCAGGGAGAGCCAGAGAGATGCAGGTGGCGCCCGTCGCGATACCGGTGTGCGGTGATTGCACACCGCACGGGCTCAAGCTCCCATGCAACTGGCATGCCATGCCTGAAAATGGTGCGCTAAGTCACGTAACTCGTTGCTATACCGTCCAGGCAGAGCAGGTGTGCAAGAACTGGAAAGGCACCTGTTCAATTGTCATACACCTGGGACCGGGTGTTTCCCTACCAGTGTCGCCTTTGTTGACGACCTCCAGGCACGGCTTGGCTTTGGGCATTACCCAAAGCATGCGCGCCGCCGGCTGCAAAGATGCGGCGCGTGAGACTAAATCAAGACCGGGAGCCGCCCGGCCCGGTCGAGCGTGGCGAGCATCTTCCCCACCGTCTGTCGAGTCATCCCCAGAATCCGCGCAGTCTCCGTCTTGTTCCCTTGTGTATAGCGATAGACCGCGAGAAGATGCTCCTCTTTGATCTCCCGCATCGACACCAGGCGCACTTCATCCTCCACGCGGCCAAACCCATCGGGGGAGAGCGAGGATCCGACACGGGCCGCCTCCCCGGCCTGCTTCCAATCGGCGGAGCAGCCGTCAGGGTCCAGGATCGGTCGAACCTTGTGGATGTCTATGTGGTTTCCACTGCTCCACGAGATCGCCAGCCGCTCCAGCAGGTTGCGAAGTTCGCGTACGTTGCCCGGCCAGTCGTAACTACAGAGAAAATCGAACGCATCCGGGGTGAATCCACGAATGTCACGGTTGAACTTGGTGCTGAAGCGCACCCGGTAGTGCTCCAGCAGAAGTGGAATGTCGTCGCGGCGAGCGCGAAGAGGAGGGATCTCAATCGGCACGACCGCGAGGCGGTAGTAGAGATCCTTGCGAAATTTCCCCTCCTCGATCATCGCTTTCAGGTCGCGATTGGTGGCCACCACAATTCGCGCCTCAAGCCGCTCTTCTCGGTGATCACCCAGGCGCTTGAACCGCCGCGTCTCCAGAACTCGAAGAAGCTTGGCCTGCAGCGCGAGGGACATCTCCCCGATCTCGTCCAGAAAAAGCGTGCCATCCTGAGCCAGACTCAGTAGGCCTCGCTGGTCGCTCTGGGCGCCGGTGAACGCTCCGCGGCAGTGGCCGAAGAGATGACTTTCAAGGAGAGAAGCATTGAGCGTCGCACAGTTCTGATCGAAAAGCGGTGCATGCGCATTCGGCCCATTGGCATGGATCCGCTTGGCGATCAACTCCTTGCCGGTACCGGTTTCGCCCTGAATGAGCACGGTCGTTCCATTGCCGGCGCGGGCGAACTGATCGGTCTCCCGCAGCAGGTGCTTGACTGCGGCGCTGCAACCGATGAACTCCTCGGCCTCTACCGTGCGCTGAACCATGCGGCGCACAGTTTCCCGCCCGGAAGCGTGCTCCACGGCCTTGCGCACTGTCGTGCAAAAGCGATCCAGGCGGAACGGCTTCTCGACAAAATCATAAGCCCCGCGGCGCATCGACTGCACCGCTGTACGAACATCCGCATCGGCCGTCATCATCACGATGATGCTACCGGGCCGCGCCTGTTGGAACTCGGGCAACAGATCCAGCCCATTGGCATCCGGCAAGTTCACGTCGAGTAGAACAACCTCGAAGATCTCAGCGGCAAAAGCCTTTCGCGCTTCCTCCCCCGTCGGCACGAAGCGCACCGAATAGCCCTCGGACTGAAGCACTTCTTCAATCGCCTTCGCGAGCACCAAGTCATCCTCTATAACGAGAATCGATGCACTCATGTTTACCTTTCAATCAACCAATCAACGAAGAATGGAAATTGCCGGGGTCCCACCGGCGGGTCATACACCAGGGGCAGATTCTGGGGCCGGCGCGCTCATCGGAAGTTCGATCGTTGCCATGGAACCGATTCCGGAGCGTCCACGCAGACGCAGAGTACCCCCATGGCCCGCGACAACCCAATTGACGATTCGCAGCCCCAAACAGGACTCGCCTTCGACCGGCTCCCGCGCCAGCCGGCGGAGTTGGGCAGC
>JALXCG010000857.1 GCA_026991065.1 Gemmatimonadota bacterium
CCGATCCAGTCGGTCACCTGTCCCTGGTTCCAGGGGTACTCGCCGGGCGCGTGGAGAGCCCAGCCGTTGCCCGACTCCAGACTGTTGAATACAGCATAGGCGATGGTTTCATAGAGGCCGGCGTAGTCGTGGTTGATCGGTTCGCTGCCGCCGTGGTTGCCACCGAACGTGGAGAGTCCCACAATGGGATAGGCCGCGAAGGGGCCATCGGTGTCGGGATCGAAGTTGGGATCGCCGGGGCCATGCACAAAACGCTCTCCGCTATCGACCAGGACACACCAATTGTCCAGCCACAGTTCAGCCGCGGTGTTGCGATACGCCTCGGCTTGCTGCGGGTAATTGGGTTCATGGGTATCGAAAACGAGTGAAGTCGCATAGCGGTTGATTCCCAGCGGAGCTGCCCGCTGGATCATGGCGTAGACACCATCCACCGGATCGATATCGCCGTCGCCGTCATAATCCTCCGCCGGCGCGGCCGAATCGAGGCGCGACACCAGGTAGTAGTCGCCGCGACAGGGACCGCCCGATTCACACTGTTTCGCCAGGAAGTCGGCGAAGGACTGCTGCGAGTCGAAATAGGGGTTGGGGGCTTGCCGCAAGGGGTCGCCGCCCGGACCGGGAAGTCCCGGGCGGGAGAGGGTTGCTTCGAAACTGGCCCAGACGCCGGAGACCGGCTGGACCATGCCCGGCGCGGCGTCCGGGTCGAAGTTTTCGCTGACGGCGGCGGGCAGGCCGCGGGTGGTTACAATCGCCAGAATCTCGGGTCGCTCACGGAGAAACTTGCGAAATTCGCTGTTGGGGCCGAAGAGATCATCGAAGCGATCGGGGGTGATGTACTGATTGTTGATGCCTCCGGCCGGTGGTGTCTCCTGGCGCGGTTCCGGTGGCACGGTGGGATAGTCCAGATTGAGGTTGTAACTCCAGACACCGGGATGTGCGTCCATGAAGATGTCGTGGATCGCCGCGGACTCACTGTTGTGGCTGTTGTAAAGGAGCAGGGTTTCGCTCTCCATCAGCGCGGCTGGAGCCTTGCTGGTGATTGCTGTCATCGCGGCGAGGATGAGAAGCGCCGGGCCCCCGCGCAGGCCCTGTTGCATCTGTTTTGACATCGAAGGATCTCCTCTCGGAGGGCGGTGCGGTCCGCGCTCCGGATGAAGTTTCATCGTGCATTCTCTACCGCTGCTCTTCCTGGTCCTCTATTCCGCATCGATCGCTTCGATCTTGGCGACTTCTTCGCGATCTGTCGTGGCTGCCGTTACGGGGCGACGTGAAGACAATGTGCGACAGGCTCCCAGCCGGGCAAGGCCGGCGACAGTGGCCGGACATGGCGCCCTGCAAGCGGCGGATTGCTGCCGGCGAAGGAGCGGTGGCGGGGCGGGTCGCGAGCGCGGTGCTCCCGGCCGGAAGGAGAAGAGGGAGGGACAGCAGGCGATCTGGTTGTGGCGCCAAAGGAGAGATGCGCCGGGAGGTTTGAGCGGCTATACTCACAATTTTGCATCCTCCGGACGCGACCGGCGGCGGGTGATGCATCTTTTGCTACGGCCCTGGAAAGACCCCCGACGATGATCCCCAAGCTTGCCTGGCTGGCCCTCGCGGGAGCGCTTGGAACACTCACGCGCTACGAGGTGGCTGGTCTGGTCCACCGCTTTGCCGGCCCCGAGTTTCCCTGGGGCACCTTTGCCGTTAATTTCACCGGTGCCTTCTTGGCCGGTCTGTTGTGGACGCTTTTCGAGGGGCGCTGGGCGGTGTCCGGAGAGACGCGCACGCTGATTCTGGTGGGGTACATGGGGGCGTTTACTACGTTTTCCTCGATGATTCTGGAGAGTGGCGAGTTGTTGCGCTCTTCCGGTTGGGCTTATGCCGTGGCCAATCTCACCATGCAGAACACTCTGGGTTTCGCCGCTTTCTTCGCCGGCGTGGCGCTGGCGCGGGTGGTGGCGGCCGTCTGAAAGCGGGGTTGCAGATGAAACTTCCCTATGAAGCGTCGCTCCTGCGGATTTTTGTCGGTGAAAGCGACCGCGCCGAGGGCAAGCCGCTCGCCCGGGTGATTGTGCAGCGGGCGCGCGAGGCGGGGCTGGCCGGGGCGACGGTGCTGCGCGGCTATTTGGGTTTCGGCGCCAGCAGTCGGATCCATACGGCGCGGGTGCTGCGGTTGTCGGAGGATCTGCCGATCGTGATCGAGATTGTCGATTCGGAAGAGAAGGTCGAGGCGTTTCTGCCGCAGCTCGATGGGCTGATCACCGAGGGGCTGGTGACACTGGAGCGGGTACGGGTGATCGCCTATCGCCACAATGGAGATGGGGCGGAGGACGACAAGGGCGTGAGGGAGCGCTCGGATCTTTTTTGAAGGGCGTGGCGGGTGAATCAGGCCGCCGCCAGCAGGTGGCGGCGACCCAGCCGCTTGGCCGGTGCGATCAGGGTGAGTACCACGGGGTGCTCCAGCGCTTCCGGCAGGACCGAGGCGTCGCTCACATAGAAGAGAGCGAGGCTTCTGTCCCCCCCCTCCCCGGGGATCTGCTGTGGGTCGGTCAGTGCTCTCCGGTTGCGTCGCGCACGGTCAGTTCAAGCAGTCGCAGGGTTCCGTTGCCTTCGAAGAAGACGCCAACGCGACCGGGTGCGCCGGAGTGACCGTGGCCGTGCACCGCCATTTCGCCATCCACGTAGCCTTTCAGGTGGCCGGCGGCGACTGCGGCGTTCAGGGTGATCGGTCGCGCCGGAATCTCCAGCGGTTTGGACGCCAGCAACTTCTCTTTGCCGTTTTCAACCCGGACCAGCGCTGCGCCGGCGCTCGGATCGAGGCGAAACCCTTCCCAAGTATCCAGGCCCCCGACATGGTGAACCAGGGCGAAGCGGCCGTGGAAGCGTGTTGGATCGAGGCGCGCTTCCACGGTGACATCGCCGCGTGTTCCGGGCAGCAGCAACATGCGTGGGCCGTTGCCCGAGAGAAGCACGCCGTCGGGACCGATCGGCAACGGTGTGCTGCCCGCGCTGCTCAGTAGATCCGCGGCAATGGATGGGATGGCCGGCACGGGTGGGGCAGTGGGGGGCG
>JALXCG010000858.1 GCA_026991065.1 Gemmatimonadota bacterium
GGGCAACCCCGCGCAGAAACTCGGTCACCGAACTCATCGCGAACTCCTCGTTCGTGAACAACGCAGCACTCGCCGGCCCGCCCGGCGGAAACTGCCGTTCACAACATCATACTCCCATCGCGCCGCCGGCAGTCCCCCGCAATCCGCCTGCCACTCACAACCATGACCACCCAACCCGAACCGGGGTGCAACCGATTCTGTCACTCGGGATGAAGTACTGCGGCTCGCATCTCTACCGCTTCAACCGCGCACGCTCCAGCCGCCTCACGATCTCTTCATGCCGAACCGGGTCGACCACGAGGCGCGCCTGGCGCAGGCTCCATCCTGGCCCAACCGTCCCGCTTGGGCGGCCTCGCCCAGCGCGACCGGTCCGGCCAGTTGCGGACGGACCGGCGCCGCCTTCACAGCGCCAGCACACCGCTGAAGCGCCCCGCCTGCATCAGCGGAACCTGTTCGCCACCATGGGTCACCGCCACCACCTCCGTCGCTTCGGAGCCGATCATGAAATCCACATGCACCTGGCTCACATTGACCCCATGCGCCAGCAACTCCTCTTCACTCATCGCGGAACCGCCCGGGAGCGCGATCGGGTAGCCACTGCCCAGCGCCAGGTGGGAGGAGGCATTCTCGTCATACAGAATGCAGGAAAAAACGCGTCCACTGCGGGCGATCGGGGAGTCAGCGTCCACCAGAGCGATCTCCCCGGCAAAGGCCGCGCGCGGGCAGAGATCAAAAAAGGCATCCAACTGATCGCGCCGCTCACTGGCGCCATACTCCACCACTTTGCCATCCTCGAAGCGGAACCAGGCATCCTTCACCGGGACCCCCAGCACCTCCACCGGCCGGGTCACCGCCACGCGGCCGCGGGTATGGCGATAGTCGGGAGTGGTGAAAACCTCTTCGGTGGGCAGATTGGGAAAAAAGCGCTGCCCCCCGACCGTTGCGGAGGAACCGCCGCACCAGATCGCCTCCTCCAGGCAGTGGATCTCCAGCTCGGTGCCGGGACCGCGGAACAGCAACTTCTCCACCCCGATCTCCGCCAGGCGCTCCTCGCGCAGCGCGATCCGGCGCGCCTTTTCCCGCCAGACCGCCGACGGATCCGGGTCATCCAGGTGGAGAATCGCCGCCATCTCGTCCCACAGTCGCGCCTCCGCGGCATCAGCGTCCACCTCGGGAAAAACCTGCTGGGCCCATTTCGGCGTCGGCAGGGCCGCCGCGCACCACACCGCCCGGTTGGCCCGTGACGCAGCCTGGTGAATCCGTTGAATCGGCTGCCAGGCGCGGCGCACGATCGCCATCCGTTCGGGGTCCAGCTCCGCCCGCAGATGCGGTTCAGTGGGACCGAAAAGCGACAAAGACGCCCAAGCTTCATCGCAAATGACCCTCTGCCGGGTCTCCTCCCAGCCGGGAATGCGGTCCAGGTATTCAGCACGGGAATAGCGGATGCGGGCCGCGGTTTCCGCCGGGTGACGCGCATTGACTACGACATTCGCGGCGCCCAACTCGTAGGCCCGCCGCAGCAGCAACTCCAGGAAGGGCCAGTGGTAGGCCTCGGCGTTGATCAGCAGATTCTGTCCGGGCTGCAGATTGAGACCGGTATCGAGGAGAAGGTGCGCGTACTTTTGGCGACGATCGTTCATGGACAGGTGATCCGGGTTGATGCAAGGGAGAAGCTACGAACTGAATGACGCAGTTTACACGCCGGCGCGCAATTCCCGGCGCATTCCTGGCACGGACCCGGATCCCGCGGCAACGCGCGGGCCTCATTCGCGGCCGATCACCACGATCTCAACCGGCACCACCCCCGCTTCCACCATCTCCAGGGCGCGCGCGGCGCCGCGCGAGAGGTCGATGATCCGGCCGCTGACAAAGGGGCCGCGATCGTTGATCCGCACACGGATGCTCGCACCGGTATCAAGGCGGGTGACGCGCACCCAAGTACCGAATGGAAGGGTGCGGTGGGCGGCGGACTGGCCATCCATGTCGAAAACTTCGCCATTGGCTGTGCGGCGGCCATCGAAACCGGGACCGTAGTAGCTGGCAAGGCCCGATTCGCGCCAGCCGAGCGGAGCGCCGCGGGGGCCGAACCGGGTATCACCGGGGAAGGTGTTGGCGGGAAGCGGGCCCGAAGAGGAAGCGCAACCGCCGAGCGGGAGAGCAGCCAACAAGGCAAGAAGGGCGGCCACGCCACCGGTCACTGCCCGCCCTGGTCGTGCCATTGTGTCTCTCTACCCCTGCTGCAATGTGCCGACGATGGCCGCGACATTGGCGATGCCCTGGGAAGCGAGCCAGGCATCAATCTCGGCGGCGATTCGCAAAGGCGCGCGCGGATCAACGAAAGTGGCGGTACCGACGCTCACGGCGCTGGCGCCGGCCACAAGAAACTCGCAAGCATCACGGCCGGTGGAGATTCCGCCTCCGGCGATGATGGGAATCGAGACCGACTGCGCGACCTGCCAGGTCATCGCCAGCGCCACCGGCTTGATACCGGGCCCGGAGTAGCCGCCCGTGCCGCGGGCGATCCAGGGGCGGCGGCGGTCGAGATCGATCGCCATGCCGACCAGGGTGTTGATAAGAGAGAGGGCGTCGGCGCCCCCCGCCTCGGCGGCCTGGGCAATCGCGGTGATCGACGTGACATTCGGTGTGAGCTTGACGATCAGCGGACGATCGGGTCGCGTGTGGGCGCGGGCGCGGCGGACAAACCGCTCGACCGTATCCGGGTCGGTCGACAAGCGCATTCCGCCGGCCACATTCGGACAGGAGAGATTGAGTTCAAACGCATCGATCCGGTCCGCAACCGCAAGGCGGTCGAGCAGGCGAAGATACTCCTCCTCGTCGTGGCCGACCACATTGGCGATCAGGCGCGTGTCGAGCCCGGCGAAGAAGGGAATCTTGTCACGCAGGAAGGACTCGACGCCCACATTCTGCAGCCCGATCGCATTGAGCATGCCGGTGGGCAATTCGCGAATTCGCGGTGGCGGATTCCCGGGCCGCGGATTCTCCGAGACCGACTTGGTGGTAATCGCGCCGATGGCGGAAACATCGATCACTTCGCCATACTCGCTGCCATAGCCAAAAGTGCCGCTGGCAACAATGACCGGATTGGCGAGCGCGAGACCCGCCAGCCGGGTGGTAAGCCGAGTGGACTTTGCGGTGGAGGGTGCGCGCTGCGCGGCGGTCGAAGCAGCGGCGGAGTGCACGGGCGGGGCTAGGGCCGGGGGGCTGAGCGACGCTGCGATCGCTTCCCAATCCAGAAGGTCGGCATCGAAAACCGGACCTTCGCGGCAGACCCGCAGGTATTGCCCGGGTGCCGCGGCGGCCGGGACCGAGCAGCCCACGCAGACACCGACGCCGCACGCCATGGGGGCTTCCAGGCTGACCTGGGCAGGGATTGCCGACTCCCGAGCGAGCTTCGCCAGACCACAGAGAAGCGGCATGGGGCCGCAGGCTTGCAGCGTCCGGCCCGCGGCGGCCGCGGCAGGCGGCGCGGCCAGAAGTTGGCGGGCAAGCTCCAGCGCGTTGCCGTGAAAACCGGCACTGCCGTCATCGGTCGCGAGATGGAGCCGCAGACCGAGTGCGTGGAGTTGCGGAGCGAAAGCCAGGTCCGCCTGCGAACGGGCAGCGAGGATGAAGGTAACCCGCTGCGGATCATGCCCCTGGTCGATCAGGGCGCGGGCCTGAAAGTAGAGCGGTGCGAACCCGACGCCGCCACCGACCAGGAAAACCTGGTGGCTCGCGGGCGGCAGCGACCAGGAGGTTCCCAGCGGGCCGATGAACTCGATGCGATCGCCGGGTTCACAATGAGCCAGGCGTCGAGTACCGCGTCCGGTCACCTTGATGGCGCAGTCCAGAGTGCCGGCGCGTGGATCGACATGGAGAATGCTCATCGGCCGCGGCAGGAAGAACTCACCACTGCCGGCCGGCGGGAGCAGGTTCAGAAACTGCCCCGGCGTGGCGGCCCGGGCAGCATCCGCCGCGGCCAGGCGCAGGACCTGGTAGGAAGCGGCGGGACGGCGAAAAACCAGCGTGGCGCTGTGTAGCAGGTTCATGGGCTTTGCGGATCCGGGCTGGTGGGAGAATGCAGAGGAGATGTCGTCCCGGGGGGAGCGGTCGAAGCGGCAGGATCGGAAGGGGGCCGGCGGCGCCGGAGCAACTCGGCGTCGGCATCCTTGGCGGGCAGTGGCGAGATCCCTCCCGGCGCCTCCGCGGGAGCTTCCGTCGCGGGCGGCGGCGGCGGCGCGACAACCGGCTCGATATCCGGAACCGTAACCGGCGGCACGGGGAGATTCAGGGCAGCCGCCGAAATCGCCGCCGCTTTGGTGCCGGGAAACTGTTCCAGAATGGCCTGATAGACTGAATCCGCGCGCTCCGGCCGGGCCAGGGGACCTTTCCAGATCCAGGCGACCGCCAGATCCGCCCGCGGACGCCAGGGCGTTTGCGGAGCATCGTGAATCAGTTCGAGGTAACGCTCCAGGGCCGCGGGATAGCGCTCCTCGGCCACCAGAAGATGTTCGGCAAGCAGAAAACGGGCCCGTTCAGCCTGTGGACCGGTGGCCGCCGCGGCCTCGCGACGGAGACGCAGAAAGCGTTTCAAGTCCGCGAGTTCCCGCCGAGCGTCGGTGGCCGCATCCGCTTCGGGGGTGTCGGCGATCAGGAGTTCCAGCGTGCGGCGAGCCAGGTCGAGATCCTCGCCCTGTTCACGCAGCAGGCGGGCCGAGGCGAGCAGGGCGTTCGCCGCATAGTCGGTCCCCGGATAGATCTGCACAATGGTGCGGTAGATGGCCTGGGCATCCTCCGCGCGCCCCTCGCGCTCGGCGATGCCGGCGAGCACCATCAACGCTTCGGGAGCACGATGAAAATAGCGTTCATCGCGGCTCAGTTTGTCGAGACGGGTGCGGGCGGCGGTACTCTGGCCGGCACCATCCAGCACCTGGGCGGCGGCCAGCGCGGCGTCGAACGCTTGATCCGGATCGGGATCGGCGTCGAGCACGGCATCGAATGCGGCCACCGCACCATCAGTATCGCCGCTGAGGCGCAGAGAGCGGCCGAGTTGCAACTCGATGGCGGCCCGCTCATTGCCGGCGAGGTCGCCCTCCAAAAGACGCCGGTAGACCGCGATCGCGGCTTCCTCGTCCCCTTCGGCGCTCAGTGACGCGGCCAGTTCCAGGCCGGCGGCACGACGCACGGCAGGAGCACCATCGCCGGCCAGCAACTGCTCCCAGATCACCCGCGCTTCACCCGACTCCCCCTCCGCCTGAAGGGCCCGCCCCTCGTAAAGCCGAGCTTCGTCAACATAGGGGCTGTCGCCGTAATAGCGACGCAATTCAACAAACTTGGTGCGCGCATCGGCGTAGTAGCGCTTCTCATAGAGCGCCTTCCCCATCAAGAAGATCGCATCGTCTCGCCACTTCGAATCGGGATAGAGCGAGATCACTTTGGCGCACTTGGTGATGCAGGCATCCAGCAGCCGCTCCTCCGCCGGAACCAGGGGCCGGAATTCGCTCTTTCGCGGGCGCCGGGGCCGCCGCAGAACCGTCTCGCCCGCGGCGCGGCCGGCATCCTGCTTGGTGGACGCCGCGGCCGGTCGACTGCGCAGCAGAGAGTCATACTCCGCGTAGCTTCTCGCCAGGGTCAGGGAATCGGTTGGCGACAGGGGATCAGTCAATTGCAGCGAATCGGCCAGCACGCTTTTGAGCGAATCGGCACGCGCGATCGAATCCTCCACCGCGCGCTCCAGCCGGCCGAGCATCTCCGCGCCGGAACCACCCGCCGCCACCCAATCCTGCATGGCACGCCAGTAGTTCTCCTCGTCCTCGCGGCGCTTTTCGAGCCTGGCCCGGCGCCCCTCCAGAGCCTCGTCATAACGCTTGCGGGCGTTGTACAGGGTGTTGTAGTAAGCGCATCCGGCCAGGAGCAACGCCATGCCGAGAAGTGCGATGGAAGCCCGAAAACGGCGCATCAATGCAGCCGGTTTCCGCCACCGTGGACCAGCCTGCCCGCACTGACCGTGGCGACCACCCGGCCGCGCAGGCGCTGGCCGTGAAAGGGGCTGTTCCGGGAGCGAGACGCAGAACTCGCCACGTCGTAAATGAACTCCGCCTCCGGATCGAGCAAGACCACGTCACCCCGCAAGCCGGGCTCCAGGCGACCGCGGTCGTCGAAACCGAATACCCGCGCCGGTCCGGTCGTGAAGAGGCGGAGTAGCCGCGGCAAGGAAAGATGCGGCAGCAGCACGGTGACGGCGGCGGCAAAAGCGGTCTCCAAACCGATCACGCCAAAGGGGGCCGCGCCAAAGCCCATCTCCTTCTCATCCGGAAGATGAGGCGCATGATCGGTGGCGATGGCATCGACCGTCCCATCAATGCAGGCTTCGATCAGCGCATCGCGGTCGCTGCTGGCGCGCAGCGGGGGGTTCATCTTGTAGTTGGCGTCATAGTGACAACTGGCCACCCAATTCTCGTCGAAGAAGAGGTGGTGCGGCGTCACTTCACAAGTGACCTGGAGCCCGCGCTCGCGAGCCTCGCGAACCAGATCCATGGTCACCGCGGAGGAGGCGTGCGCGATGTGCAGATGCCCCCCGGTGATCTCCAGCAGCGCAATATCGCGGTGGACGATGATATCCTCCGCGCAGCGCGGCATCGCACCGAGTCCCAGGCGGGTGGCGATCACGCCCTCGTTCATGGCGCCGCCGCGGGTCAGACCGGTGTCCTCGGCATGCTGCACGACCGGCAGCTCAAACTGCCCCGCGTATTCCAGAATTCGCCGCATCAGGCCGGAGTCCAGAATCGGGTGGCCGTCGTCGGAGAAAGCGACGCAGCCGGCCTGCGCCATCTCGCCCAGCGGAGCCATCTTGCTGCCGGCGATGTCGATTGTGGCGGCGCCGACGACGCGCAGATCCGCCAGGCCGACCTCACGCCCCCGCGCCATCACAAAGCGCACCCGCTCCTGATCATGCAGGGCGGGAACCGTGTTGGGCATCAGGCAGACCGTGGTAAACCCTCCCGCCACCGCGGCCCGCGAACCCGAGGCGATGTCCTCTTTCCACTCCTGGCCGGGCTCGCGGAAATGAGCGTGCAGGTCGATGAAGCCGGGTGCCACCACCAGACCGGTTGCATCCAGGACCGGCACGTCGGCGTCGATTGATGAAGCCACTTCAACAATCGCGCCATCCCGAATCAGCACATCTCCTGGCAGCAGTACATCGCCGGCGGGATCGGCGATGCGCCCCCCGCGAATCAACAGATCAGAGCGCGCCATGACCAGCCTCCAGCCTTGTCTTGGCAAGCAGATAGGTCACCGCCATGCGAACCGCGACGCCATTGGTGACCTGCGACAGAATCACCGAGCCGGGAGCGTCGGCGACTCGCGAGTCCAACTCGACATTGCGGTTGATCGGCCCGGGATGCAGCACCAGAATCTCGTGCCCGGCATTTTCCAGGCGCTCCGGCGTAATCCCGAAAAGCGATGCGTATTCGCGGGTCGAGGGGAACAGCGGCACACCCATGCGCTCCAACTGGATGCGCAAAACATTGATGATATCGGCCTCGGCCAGGGCGTCTTCGACATGGGGATAGACATCCACACCGAGTTCAGGGAGTCCCATCGGCAGGAGCGTGGGCGGGCCGCACACTCCCACTTTCGCTCCCAGTTTCAAGAGCCCGTGGATGTTGGAACGGGCAACCCGACTGTGGGCAATGTCGCCAATGATCACCACCCGGCGGTCCCGCAGATCGTCGAAGCGTTCCTGCATGGTGTAGAGGTCGAGCAGTCCCTGCGTCGGGTGCTCGTGGCAGCCGTCGCCGGCGTTCACCACATGCGCATCAACCATCTCCGCCAGGCGCCGCGGCGCTCCCGATTCCGAGTGGCGCATGACGATCATGTCAACGCGCATCGCCTCGATGTTCTGCGCCGTATCGCGCAGGCTCTCCCCCTTCTTGACCGATGAGGTGGAGACCGCAAAGCCGATGCTGTCGGTCGACAACCGTTTTTGCGCCAACTCGAAGGACATCTTGGTGCGGGTCGAGTTCTCGAAAAAGAGGTTGGCGACCGTGAGCCCGCGCAGTGCCGGAACCTTCTTGATGGGACGATCAAGCACTTCGCGGAATTCGCGCGCGGTGCGCAGAATGAGGCGAATCTCTTCGGCGGTCAACTCTTCCAGTCCCAACAGGTCCTTGCGGGCGAGCCCGGTGGACTCGGCAATCATGACTGGGGCTCCGTGAGCGGCGGAAGATCGCAGACATAGACCACATCTTCCCCATCTGTCTCGCTCAGGTTCACTTGAATGGCTTCGGTTCGCGCGGTGGGCACGACCCGACCGACATAGTCGGGGCAGATTGGGAGTTCGCGATGTCCCCGATCGATCAAGGCCGCCAGGTGGATGCTGCGCGGGCGACCAAAGTCGATCAACACACTGATCGCGGCGCGGGCGGTGCGCCCGGTGAAGAGAACATCGTCGACCAGAATGATGTGGCGGTCGTTGATGTTGAACGGGATGCTCGTGGGGCCGACCACCGGGTGATAGGCGATGGTCTGCAGATCGTCGCGATAGAGGGTGATATCGAGGTAGCCGAAGGGCGGCGCCTCACCCTCATGGGCGGCAATCTGTTCCACCAGGCGCTGGCCCAGGGGAACCCCCCGGGTGCGAATGCCGATGACCGCCAAGGCGTCCGTACCCTTATTGCGTTCAACGATTTCGTAAGCGATGCGAGTGATCGCGCGCCGCATGCGGTGCGCATCCATGATGCGCGCTTTGCGCTGCAGAGTCGTCATGTCGCTCAAGTCCGGGCTACCAGAGGCGGATCGCAAGGGGTGAGAGTGGACCGTACGACGGCACCGACCGAGAATCAACCCGCTTTCGCACCGCCCCCTCCATTCTCCGCCCATTGCTGCCGCGCCGCCTCCATCACGCGCCACAAGGGCTGGTCCCGCTCGGCGGCCAGCGCCTGACAGTCGCGCAACTCCGGCGTGGCGCGCGTGGTGCCGTCCGGGAGGTGGGCGAGCTTGATTCCGACCATGCCGAAGGGGGTCTGCACGCGGCGCATTTCACGCGTCAGGAGATGCCGCTCGCAGGGATGAACGCGCACTCCCAGAGAGGTGGTTTCCCGCAGCAGAAGGGCGGCCAGTGTTTCGCGATCGCTGGGCTCGGCAATGATGCTGAAGAGAAAGCCCGGCCGCCCCCCTTTGGTGATTGCGGGAACCCAGTAGGTGTCGAGCGCCCCGGCGGCGAGAGCCTTGGCACTCACATGGGGCAACTCCTCGGGATTCATGTCATCGATGGTGGCCTCCAGCAGAAGCACTTTGCCGGCCGGCGGCGACTCACTGAAGAGGCTGGCGCGAAGCAGGTTGGGGCGGTTATTCGGGAGTGTCCGGGTACCGGCGCCGTAGCCGCTGCGTAGCGGTGTTCCACTCCAGCCCGCGGCGACCGGTCGCGCCAGCGCGGCGAGAACCGCGGCGCCGGTGGGGGTGACCAGTTCAGCACGCACGCCGCTGTGCACCAACTCGAAGCCGGAGAGCAGTTCCAGGGTCGCGGGAGCCGGTACCGGCATCAGCCCATGGGCGCACTCGACAGTGCCGGTGCCGACCTGGATGGGGGTGACCAGAACCTGGTCGACCGCCAGCAATTCAATGGCAACGCTGACGCCGACAATGTCCACAATGGCATCGAGGGCGCCGACTTCGTGAAAGTGGATCTGCTCGACATCCACCCCGTGGACCGCAGCTTCGGCGATCGCGAGCCGGCGGAAAATCGCCTTGGCGCGGGCCGCGGCGCCGCCCGGGAGTTCGGCGGCATCGATGATCTGCTCGATGTCGGGCAGATGGCGGTGGTGATGACCTTCGGGCGCATCGACCTGCGCATCGATGGCGGCGATGCCGTTGAGGCGGCGGGGGAGGAATTGGAGCGACCAGCCGTCGATCGGGAGGGAGTGGAGGGCGGCAAGGAGCGCCGCCTGGTCGAGACCGAGGGCGGCGAGGGCACCGAGAAGCATGTCCCCGGAGATGCCGCTCATGGGGTCGAGCAGGAGGAACTGGGAGTCTCTTTTCATGGGAGGTCCAGGTGATTGATCT
>JALXCG010000859.1 GCA_026991065.1 Gemmatimonadota bacterium
AGTTAGCGGCGCGAGGGCGGAGTGTCCAGTAGGCACCGCGCCGGAGCACCGCGGTGCCGGAGCCGGGGTGGGGTGGCGGGAGATAAAAAATTTCTGTCGAAAAAGTTGATTCGCGAGGCTGGGGAATTATGCTATCGCACGATGTAAGCCGCGTTGGACGAAGCGCCGTGACGGCTCCGCCGACAGCGTCGACCGCCCCCTGTTCACCACTCATCGGGTTCGCGCAACGGGCCTCCCGATCGGCGACCGGATTCTCCCCTTGAGTCTGTCATGGTAAGGAAAGAGAGCATGGATCGACTGCTTCTGGAAGATGCGGATCTGTTCCGCTTCATTGCTCATCTGGTGGCTTGCAAGACGGTTTATGCGCCGCAGCGCAAAGGGGCGGACTCCTATGTTTTTGCCCCGGTCGACGATCCGCAAGCGGTGGTTCTGGATTACCCGCGCACGCTACACTCCATAAAGAAATACTTTCTGCCTCCGCGCGAGGAGCTGCTCAGCTTTAACCTGCGGAGCAACGCTTTTGCTGCGGCCGAGGTGGAACCGGTGAACGCCATATTTCTCGGGGTGCACTCCTACGATCTGCACGCGGTGCTGAAGCTGGATCACAACTTCTCCCAGGGCAATGCGGAGCGCAACTACCTCACGCGGCGCCAGGGGGCGATTTTCATCGGGGTGAGTTATCGCCCGGACCGGTTCCATTTCGGTGGTTCGGTGGGAATCCCGGTGGCGGACACGACCGGCTGCGATCTCTTTCTGCACCGTCTCGATCGCGGCCATGTGGTCGAGATCGTCAGCGACACGGGGAGGGAGCTGCTGCGCGGGCTGGACCTGCCGGCGTTTACCGGGGAGCTTCCGCGAACGGCCGACTTCGAGCAGCACATCTACCTGCCGCAGGGCAAACTGACCGAGGTCTTTGCCCGTGGCTACCAGAGCGGCATCTGGGAAGAGGTGGCGGAGAAGTGCGTGGGGTGTGGCACCTGCAATCTGGTCTGCCCGACCTGCTACTGCTTCAATGTGGAGGATGAGGTGGATGTGAGCCTGGAGGGGGGCAGTCGCCAGCGCCACTGGGATGGGTGCATGTTGCGCGAATTCAGCCAGGTCGCCGGCGGCGAGGTGTTTCGCAACAATCTCGCTGCCCGGCAGCGCCACCGCGTCTATCGCAAGTTCAAGTATATCTCCGACCAAACCGGGGAACCCTGGTGCGTCGGTTGCGGCCGCTGCACGGCGTACTGCACCGCGGGGATCAGCATCGTCAATATCGTCAACCGGCTGGTCCAGGAGCATGACTGGGCCAATGCCGCCAAGCTGTAGCAGCAAAGGAACAGGGCGATGAGTCGAAGTCAACTACTGGACCCCGCCGCGGCGCGGGATCTCTACTCGCCGGTGATGGCGGAGATCAGCGCGATCGAGGATTTGACGGCGCTGGAGAAGCTCTATCGCATCACTTTGCCGGATGGCGCGGAACTGGGCCACAAGCCGGGGCAGTTCGTCGAGCTTTCGCTCTTCGGCGTGGGCGAGGCGCCGCTCTCGATCTCCTCCTCGCCGACCCTGCGCGGCCATTTCGAACTGGGCGTGCGCCGGGTGGGGATGCTGACCGAGATGCTTCACCGGCTGCCGGTGGGGGCGCGGGTGGGGATCCGCGGTCCCTTTGGCAACGGTTTCGATCTGGACGCTCTGGCCGGCAAAGACATTCTGATCATCGCCGGCGGCATCGGTCTGGTGCCGCTGCGCTCCTTGATCAACTATGTCCGCGACCGGCGTGGAGATTTCGGTCGCTTGATCATCTGCTACGGCAGCCGCAGCGACCGGGAGCTGCTTTTTGACGCCGAGCGGGCGGAGTGGGAGGCGGATCCGAGCATCGAGCTGCATGTCACGGTGGATCGCGGTTCGGCCGCGTGGCGGGGGCGCACCGGGGTGATCACCACCCTGTTGCCGGAAGTGGAGCTTGATCCGCGCAGCAGCGTGGCGTGTATCTGCGGGCCGCCGATCATGTATCGCTTCGTGCTTCTGTCGCTGCGCGCGCAACGGCTGGCGGCGGAGAACATCTTTCTCTCGCTGGAGCGACGCATGAAATGCGGCGTCGGCAAGTGCGGGCACTGCCAGATCAACGGCAGCTATGTCTGTCAGGAGGGTCCGGTCTACCGCTATTCCGAGCTGGAAGCTCTTCCGGAGGCGTTGTAATGGCTGCCAAACCGAGAGTCGGGATCTTCGATTTCACCGGCTGCGAAGGTTGCGAGCTGAATCACCTCAATTTCGAGGAGCAGCTCCTGGATATCCTGGAACATGTGGATATCGTCGAGTGGCGCGAGGCGATGGATGAGCGCGCCGACGAGCTGGATATCGCGTTCGTCGAAGGCTCGCTGTCGACCCCGGACTGCATCACGCGAATCAACGCGATTCGGCGCAAGAGCAAGATCCTGGTCGCGGTCGGCGCCTGCGCGGTGCAGGGCGGAGTCAACGCGATGAAGAATCTGCAGCCGATCGAGGCGGTGCGCGAAGAGGTGTATGGGGAGGACAAATATCTATTCCCCACCCTGCCGGCGCTGCCGCTGAGCGCGGTGGTGAAGGTGGATCACGAGATTCGCGGCTGCCCCATGACCCAGATCGAGTTTTTGAAGGTGTTTACGGCGCTGGTGATGGGCAAGCGGCCGGTGGAGACCGACCACGCGGTTTGCGTGGAGTGCAAACTGCGCGAGAACGAATGCGTCTACGACAAAGGGATGGTCTGCCTGGGGCCGGTGACGCGTGGCGGTTGCGCGGCGATCTGCCCCAGCTTCGGGCAGTACTGCACCGGGTGTCGCGGGCTGGTGAGTGACGCCAATCCGGCGGCGATGGAGCAGATTCTGGTGGATCATGGGCTGGCGGCCGAGGAAGCGCGCAAGAAACTGCAACTCTTCAATGCCAATCAGCTCGAAGGGACTCAGTCATGAGCGGCGATCTGAATATCAACGTTCACCACCTGACGCGCGTGGAGGGGCACGGCAACATTGTCGTCAACATGCGGGAGGGGGTGCTGGAGAAGGCGCGGCTGGAGAT
>JALXCG010000860.1 GCA_026991065.1 Gemmatimonadota bacterium
CGGGGCAGGAATAGAAGGGAGGCTCATCCCAGGACCCCCATTGCCAGCAAATCCCCCAAGTGCACAGCCGCCTGCCAGTCACGGAGATTCGGATGGTCTGGACCTCGCACAACGTCTACGGCGCCCGACTCGGTCTTGCCAAAGCAAAGCAGTTGATCGGCCTTGATCTGGCTCAGGACGAGCGGAGAATGGGTCGCGCAGAAGACCTGACCACCGTGGACCGAGCTGAGAGACTGAATGACCGTTTCTACGGCGCGCGGATGGATGCCGTTCTCTGGCTCCTCGATGAGGATGAGATGGATCGGGGCCCTCACGTAGGCGAGGAGTGTGAGTGCAAGCAGGCGGAGTGTTCCATCGGAGAGAAGCCACGATGGTGCCACGAGCCCGTTTGCATATGTGATCTCGAGGTAGCGCGAACGATCCTCCGGCTTCTCGCGGGTCGCGATGGACCGGATGTCGGGCAGGGCTGTGCGCAGGTGTTCGACCCAGTCGGCAAGACGCCGGGGCGCATTCATTTCCAGGTCGTGAATCGCCCATGCAAGGTTGGAGCCGTCGGGAAGGAGCGAGGGCGGTGAACCTGCCGGAGATGGCAGACGCATGGCGCCCGCATCGAGCGCGAGGAGTTGGATCCCCTCCATCAACCACCGCTTGAACCAGATTGCGGTCGGAAACCGGGTCTCGTCCTCGGGAAGATTGGCAAGAGCGGACTTGGTTGGGCCAAGACGAAAGAGGTTGTTCCACTTGGAAGTCTCGGAACGAAAGTAGTCATTCCCGCCCTCGGACTTGCTGACGATCTTCCGCCACCCCTTGGGCGCTCTCTTGTTTGCGGGCCAGACAACCTCGGGTGGAGACGGCTGTGGCTCTGCGGGAAACAGCTCTCGCTGTGGCAGGTCCGGCGTCACATCTCGCTGGTGGCGAGCGGCATCGTGGGAGATGAGCCACAGGTTCTCGCCGAGCCGTTCGAGGGGCCCGTCTGTGCGGAGGGCAATCTCGTAGCGAACGATTTCGCCATTGTTAGTGTCGCTGGAATTGGCTCCCTGGGAAGGCTTGACCGCGGTAATACCGATCTCAACCTCTCCTCTCTCGCGCCGCAGGTTGTCGGGTGATTGCGGCCATCGCCAGCTGCCGGCCCGCCGGAGCCGCAACCGATGAGCCAAGAGCTTTTCCGCCGCGGGTGCGCGGGCTCGGCGAGGAGGGGAGAGGGCGCAACCCCTTCCTGCTCCGATGGAAACAGCCGCGTACTTCGCAGCCCCGTTGCCGGAGCAGGTCAAGAGAGGGAAATACTTCATCCTCGACGCCTCCTGCCGGAAAGAGATCATCAGCGGAGGTTCTCGCTGCAATGCTTGGGCGGAATCCCGGCGACTGAATCACTTCGAATTGGCTGGGGAGAGGCGCTATAGTCAGTTTTTTCCTCCTCCCGGCGCCGCGCCGGTGTCGGGGCTGCTCTCTGGTTCCAATCCGGGCTCTACGGCCATGTCTCGTCGCTCCCGCTCCTTCGTTTCCTCTTCGCCCGGCAATCTCCCCGAGGGTGGCCCGCAGCCCGCGGCCGGTGGTGAAGGCTTGCGGCTCTATCCGGAGATGTCGGTCAGGGATCTGAAATCGTGGGCCGAGCAGGAGCAGATTTCCCAGTGGCTGGGGGTCTCGGTGGCGGCGCTCAGGCGGCCGCAACTGTCGCGCTCGGTGGCGGCCTGGATCCGCCGGGCGACGAAGCTGGAGATGCGGCTGCAGGATGTCATCTGTGGCCATACCAAAGCCAACCCGGATCTCTGTTTCGACAACGCCTGCGCGCCGCGGGAGGGGCAGCGGATGGCGATCGAGCTGCTGCGCAAAGAGGCGGAGATTGCGCGCGCGGGGATTCTCGAGGAGGAGGCGCGCGCGGCCCGGCGCGAACCGCCGCAGCAGCCGCGGCTGGCGGCGCTCTTCAAGCGCTGGGCGAAGGCCCGGGCCGAGCTGCGCAAGCAGGTGGCGCCGCGTCCCGCGCACCTTGTCGGCCCGATCGAGCTGCGGGTGGATGGGGCCGACGAGGTGCTCTACTGTCGCGAGCGGGTCAAGGCGCCTTGTAGCGACAGCAAAACCCCCACGGCGACGCTCCGCCTGCGGCCGGACAAGCGGCGCGGAGAGGTGTCGGCCGGCTGCACCTGCAAGCATGCCGGGGCGGGGCGTTGCACGGTGGTTCTGGCGGCGCTGGACCGGGCGCTGGATCTGCTCGGCGGGGTCGATGTGGGGGCTGACGCCAAGGTGCTGGCGGAGATCGAAGAGCTGCTCACCGGTCCCACCTGGGGCCGGGCGCTGCGGGTGCTCGACCGGCTGCTGCCGGGGGGCGGTCCGGCGCTCGGCGCCGAGCTGGAGCTGGATCCGGACGGGGACGCGGCGGCCGGGAAGGCGGCGGCGGCGGAGTGGCCCGGCTGGCTGGTGCGGGTGCGCGAAAGTTCCTACAGTTGGCAGGCGGCGGTGCATCTGCAGCCGGCTCTCTGCCGCGCCTACAAGCGGCGTTCGGGGACCCGCGTGGAGCAGTGTAGCTGGGACGCGTTTGCGCGCGCGCTGCAGCGCCACGGCTACAGCGCGAATCAGCAACTTGCGCTGGATCTGCTGCGCCTGGACGAGGCCGATGCCTGGCCCCGCTGGTGGGATGATGCCGATAAGGGCGACGAGCGGGTCCATCTGCAGGCGCTGGCGGCGCTGGC
Organism: Gemmatimonadota bacterium; assembly: GCA_026991065.1. GTDB lineage: Bacteria > JALXCG01. The sequence continues at coordinate 2,685 of JALXCG010000860.1, forward strand.
CGGTAGTTCCAATCTCTATGTGCGGGGCAATGGGCGCGAAGGGGTGCCGATCAGGGTGCGCTGCGCGGAGCTGACACTGCAGTGGCGGCGCGCGGGCAGCAAGCGCGCGCGACGGGTTTCGCAGGTCGAGGTGGTGGCGCGCGCGGCCGGGCGGGAGTGGCCGCCGGCGGAATTCTGGCGGATGGTCCGGGAGGAGCCGCCCCTGGCCGGCTATTGGCTGCTGGCGGAGTGGCCGGAGCTGATTCTGATCCGCGCCAGCAGCGCCGCCGGCGAGCTGATCGCGGCGCTGGCCGAGGGGCGGAGCCGGTTCCCGGCCGAGGCCCTGCCGGCGATCGCCGAGCGGCTGCCGGCG
>JALXCG010000861.1 GCA_026991065.1 Gemmatimonadota bacterium
CCCTGCCCCGCGTCGACCCGCGCATCCTCTTCCAGCTCGCCGCCACCGCCGCCATCATCTCCCTGCTCGGCTTCATGGAAGCGATCTCGGTCGCCAAGGCGATCGCCGGCCGCACCCGCCAGAAGCTCGACCCCAACCAGGAGCTGATCGGCCAGGGCCTCTCCAACCTCGCCGGCTGCATCAGCCTGGGCTATCCGGTTTCCGGCTCCTTCTCACGCTCCGCGGTCAACCTCCAGGCCGGCGCCCGCACCGGAGTCGCCAACGTCGTCACCGGCCTCGTGGTGATGCTGGTTCTTCTCTTCCTCTCCGGCTGGCTCTACCACCTCCCGCAAGCGGTCCTCGCCGCCATCATCATGCTCGCCGTCTTCGGCCTGATCGACTTCCGCAGCACCCTCCACTCCTGGCGCGCCAACCGCTTCGACGGCGCCGTCGCCCTCATCACCTTTGTCGCTACCCTCCTCTTCGCCCCGCACCTGGAGTGGGGCATCGCCATCGGCGTCACCCTCTCTCTCACCGCCTACCTGCTGCGCACCATGCGCCCCCGGGTGGTGGAACTCGCCCCCCACCCCAGCGGCGGCCTGCGCGACATTCAGCGCCACGCCCTCGCCGCTTGCCGCCACCTCCTGGTGTTTCGCTTCGAAGGCCCGCTCAATTTCGTCAGCGCCAGCCACCTGGAAAGCGAAATGCTGAACCGCGTCGCCGACTTCCCGGAGCTGGAGCACATTCTCATCTCCGGCGCCGGCATCAGCGAGATCGACGCCTCCGGTGAAGAAGTGTTGCGTCAATTGGTGCAGAACTTCCGCCTTGCCGGCTTCGATGTCTCCTTCTCCGGCCTCTCCGACCCGGTGCTCGATGTGCTCCGCGCCTCCGGCCTCTACACCCTGATCGGCGAAGATCACTTTTTCGCCACCCGCGCCCAGGCGATCGCCCACCTCTACCCGGAGACCCACTACCGCAGCGACGAAGACGACTGCCCCTATCGCCAACTTCCGCCCCCGGTCACCGAAGTGTCGCTCCATGCCGACGGCTCCCTGCGCGACGTCGCCGAACACGGCCTCCCAATCTGTCGCCACATCGCCCTGCTGCGCTTCGACGCCCCTCTCACCTTCGCCAACTCCGCCCGCCTGGAGCAGGTGGTTACAGATCTTCTCGCTCCCCGAACTCAGCTCCGCCACGTCATCCTGGTCGCCCACCGCATGACCCACATCGACCACCTGGCTGCGGAGAAACTCTGTGCCCTGGCGCAGCGCCTTCGAGCCCGCGGAGTCGAAGTCGGCTGGAGCGGTGTTCGCAGTGAAGTTCGCGCCACCCTGCACGCCGAAGAGAACTGTCGCGCCATCGCGGATGACGCCACCTACCCCACCCAGATGATCGCCATCGCCTCGATCTACGCCCGCGCCCACACCGGCTCCGACGAATCCGACTGCCCCCTGCGCGGCGCCGCCCCTCGCCTCACCGAACTCTCGGTCCACCCCGACGGCTCCCTGCGCGACGTCGAGAGTCGCCAACTCCCGGTCTGTCCGCGAATCGCCATTCTGCGTTTCGACGGCCCCGCCTTTGTCGGCCGCCGGGCGATGCAGTCGGAGTTCATCAGTTGGGCCCGCCGCCGCCCGCAAGTGCGCGCCGTGGTCTTCGCCGCCCAGGGCATCGCCCACCTCAGCACCGCCGAAGCCGACACCCTGCTACACTTCATCCAGGAGGTGCGGGAGGCCGGCTACGCCGTCGCCATGGCCGGCTTCGAAGATGACGTTTTCGACCAACTGGGACGCGCCGGAATCGCCGACATCATCGGCCTCGACGACATCTACGCCACCGAAGCACTGGCCCTCGCCCGCATCTACCCCGACGCTCACGGCGCCCCCTGCAGCGCCGGCGACTGCCCGCTTCAGGATCTGTTGCCACGGATCACCGCGCTCTCGCTCCACAGCGACGGTTCGCTCCGCGACGCCCGTCGCAACAACCTGAAACTATGTCGCCACATCGCCGCCATTCGCTTCGACGGCTCCCTCAATTTCGCCACCATGGAGTATTTCCGCGAAGAGTTGCTGGCCGACCTGCGCCAACGTCCCGCGGTGCGCTCCATTCTGATCGCGGCCCACACCCTCGATCGTCTCGACGCAATCGGCGCCGATGAGTTCCTGCGCCTGGTCCGCGCCCTGCGCAACGCCGGCTACCGCGTCTCGATGAGCGGCCTCAACGACCACGTTCTGGCTCACCTGCGCCGCATGGGCGGCCTGGAAGTGATCGGCGAGAACGAGATCTTCGCCACCCAGGCCCGCGCGCTCGAAGAGATCCACGCCGCCGCCCACGCCGACTCCGACGAAAACCCCTGCCCGCTGCTGGAAGTGGTGCCGGCCGACTGATTCGTTTCTTATTTGAGTGCACCAGTTCCGCCTTGCGGGCACCCACCAGCGCCTCGCCGGCAGCAATTTTCTCTCGGAGCCGGGCCAAAATCCGTAACTGTCGCAGGTGGATCGGCCGGCCGGCGCGCGCGGGAATGATCGTCGCCGCCGCCGCCGATCCCGAGCCTACTCCCGCGATCCATCCGCGGCCGCGGCGCAGGCGGCCAGCAGCGCGTTCACCAGGGTCTCGACATCAATCGGCTTTTCCAGCACGTCCACCGCGCCCAGGCGCAGCGCCTCGACACCGGTCTTGATGGTGGCCCGACCGGTCAGCAGGAACACCACCTTGAGCGCGGGAATCCGCTCCTTGAGCTTCGCCAGAGTCTGGAGGCCATCCATACCGGGCATCGCCAGGTCGATGAGCGCAACATCGACCGGTTGCGCGGCGGCAATTTGAAGCGCCTCTTCGCCGCTGGCGGCGGTCGTCACATCCAGCCCGCGCAGGCGCAGGCGCTGGGCGGTAGTACGCAGAAAGTCGACCTCATCGTCGACCAGAAGAAGGCGGAGATTGGGCATGCTGCTTCCAATCGCGGGACTGCGGCGGCGGCTCCCGCGCCCGGTGGTTCTGGCGCGCAGCGCGGCGGACGCGGGACGTTAGGGTGATTCTGGCCCCGGATGGTTGGAGGCGCAAGA
>JALXCG010000862.1 GCA_026991065.1 Gemmatimonadota bacterium
CCTCCGCGCCGATCCACTCCACCATCACCCGACTCGCCCCGGCCGCCCCGCTTCCCGCCGGCGGCGAAGCCGCGCGCAAAACCTCTCCCGGCGGGGCGAGATAGTGGCGCGCCATCCGCCGGCACAATTCCAGCATGCTGCCATCAACCACCGGCGCGGTGTCAAGAACACGGCGCAGGCGCACCGGCTTCACTCCCGTGGCCGGCTGCGCCGGATGCCCCACCACAACGCCGGTCAACAACCTCCCGGCGAAAGGAGCCTGCACGCGCACCCCCAGGGGCGGCGGCGCCTCACCGCCCCAACCCTCCGGCGGCAAATAGGTGAACACCTTGCGCAGTGGAACGGGAAGCGCCACATTCAGATAGCGCCCGTCATCCATTCGCTCTTCCCACTCCCCCGATGGCCCAGGGAGTTGGGGGAAACCGCCTGCTCTCCGGGCTCCCGGGAGCCTGTCGCGCATTGGCTTTCGAGTCCCGTATTCGGGCCTGTTTCGAGATCAAGGCGCCGAGTCCGCCGAAAGGCTGTGGTTGCCTTTCAAGGACTTGGCAACGCAGAGATCGGAGCAGGAACGAGTGCGGGGCGACGTGAAGACAATGCGCGACACGCTCCTAGTCAAGGGCACCGAAATGGTAGCTCTTGTACTGCGCCACCGCGGTTGCCCGCACCCCAAGCGCAGTGGACTGAAAGTAGTCCGCCTCGCGGCGATCGAGAACCACGAACTCGCCCTCCTGGCGGTAGCTGAAACGCTCCTCAAACGAGTCCACGCGGTCAAGCACCTGCACCACCCGCACCGGCACCCAACGCCCGGCGAAGTTCTCATAACTCACCTCGAACCAGCGTTCGTGGCGCTCCGGCTCCCCTTTGGGAACCCCATCGGCGGTTTCGTCGCGGTTCTCGGACACGCTCTCGATGCGCGTCACCGTACCGTTGGATTTATCGATCCAGTAGGTGGTAGCAATGGTGCGGGCGATCCGCCGGCCACCGCCGGGCAGTTCCCGCCCCTGCGCCTGCAGGGCATCGCCCGTGGGTGTCACCACCACCTTGAGTGTGGGCACGCCATTCAACTCCACATCCGAGGCTTCGGCCTTCGACCGCCCGTGGAGATCCCGCAGAACCTGTATGTTCTCCTCGCGGGTGGTGGTGAAGAAAAGCTGGAAGGGCAACAGTTGCATCTCGATCTCTTGCACCACATCCGCCGGGTAGCCGGGATTGGAAACGGTGAGCCGCATCGTCCCGTCGGCCTTCATCCGCTCAACAAACTCCGGGTGAGGGAGAGAGCGGCTGCGGGTCAAGGCCAAGAGATTGATCAAAGCCGTTCCGCTGAGTTCAACCTCTGCCTCGTAGCTATCCAGCCCGGGATTGGGGATCTGCAGGAATGGAGTCGTTGCCCGCCCCAGAGCCGCAAAGGGATCGATCTCCGTGGAGATTGCGCTCCCAAGACCTACGAAGACTGCAAGAGCGGCCAGGAAAAACGATCGTTTCATCATTCAATGGTTCCTCATGAGATGCAACCCCCGCCCCGGCACCATCGGTTGCCGATGGTGCCGGGGAAGCAGCGGTTCCGGCCCCCCGAATCAGCTCCCGCCGGACTTGTTTCCAGCCACCGTCAACGCATCCAACGCCTTGCGTCGCAATTCGTTGGCACCGGCATCGTCGCCCGCCGCGGCGCGTTCGTCGGCCATCGCCGTGTAAACCCTGGCCTGCTCGGTATAGCCGGCCGGATCATCGGGGTTGGCAGCGGTGTATTGCTGCAGCCCGGCCAGTGCATCATCCCACCGCTTGGTGTCGCGGTAGAGGCGGCACAGGGCCAGCAGCGCCTCGTTGTCGTCCGGCTTGATCCGGTGCACCGCTTCGAACTCGGCCACCGCTTCATCGGCGCGGCCGGCATTCACCAGCGCGACCCCGTAGTTGTAGTGCGCGTCGGCCGACTCCGGATCCGCGGTGATGATCTGCTGGTAGATCGGGATCATCTCGTCGTAGCGCTCGGCCAGCTGATAGCAGCGGGCCAGATTCTCCAGCGCCGGCAGCTCGCCGGGAGTCAACTCGAGCACCTTCTGAAACGCGTCGATCGCCTTGTCGTAGTTCGCGGCCTTGTAGTAGACGATGCCAAGATTGAAGTAGGCATCATGATTGTCGGGAGCGATGGCCACCGCCCGGTTCAGGCTCGCGGCAGCCTTGTCGTACTCCTCCGCGTTGGAGTAGAGCGCTCCCAGGGCCAGGTGGGCATCGGGGCGCGACGGATCGAGCATGGCGGCACTCTCCATGGCGGCGATTGCCTTCTCCGTCTGCCCATTGTCGGCATAGGTCTTGCCATCGTTATACAGTTGCACATAGGGACGGTCGACCGCATTCCTGATCTTTGATGCATAGGAGTCACCGCCGAGTTCCAGCGTTTGATCAAACTCCGCCCGCGCGCCGGCGTAATCCTTGAGGGCCACCAGAGTGCGCCCCATATAAAAGTGGATCTCCGGATCCTGCGGACTGGCTGCCAGCGCCGTCGCAAACTGAGTCTTGGCCTTCTCGTATCTTTGCGCTTTGAAATCCAGCTTGCCGCCGGTGAAGTTCTTGTTGGGTGGGGTACAGCCGTTCCAGGCAAGTGCCACAATGAGAATGGCGGGGACAATGAACCGCTTCATTTCAGGATATCTCCTCGTGCAACCGGCCCGCACGCCGATCTAAGCGCAGATCGAAGGGGGAAACGCTACCGGACCGAACCGGGAAAACAGATTCGCCAAAGAGTGTGATCATAGAGGTTCCGGGCCTTTGATTCACCCGGTTTCCGCCGCGGGCGTGGCGGAATGTGGAAAAGAGCGGCGGCAACGCGCAAAGTAGATGAGGCGGATGGTCCGGGAAAATGCGCTCAGGAGCCGGCGCGTCTTCTTCGCGACCCGCCCCGCCCCGCGCGCCGCGCGGCTCGCGTGGCCCGCACCGCGGCCTGGTGCTCGCGCAGAGTGCGGCTGAAGCGGTGATGACCATCGCCGGCATGGACGAAGTAGAGCCAATCATGCGATTCCGGATGCAGCACCGCG
>JALXCG010000863.1 GCA_026991065.1 Gemmatimonadota bacterium
GCCGCGGGCTTTTGTCGCCTGGCTCGAGGAGGGCCGCGCGTTGCGCGACGAGCACGACGCCCTGGTTGCCGAAACCGCCCGTTTGAAGATGGACGCCCTGCGCGATCAGGAACTCCTCACCGAGAATCGGCGCCTGCGGCATCTGCTGGATTTCTGCGAGAGTTCCCCGGCTCCCCTGATTTCCGCGCGCGTCGTGGGCCTCCAAGGCAGCGCCTGGTCCGGCGATCTGCGCATGATCCTGGACAAAGGGGAGCGCTCCGGCATCGCCGTGGGCATGCCGGTGATGACGCCGCAGGGCCTGGTGGGGCGAGCCGCCATCGCCAACAGCCGCTCCGCCACGGTCGAGCCGCTCTACTCGCGCAGCCTCGCGGTCAGCGCTTACGATCAGCGCAGCCGCGTCGTTGGGATCGTCCGCTGGTCCAGCGGCTTCTATCTGGATCTGCAGAAGGTTCCCCTGCACTGCGATGTCGCCGTTGGCGACACCCTGGTGACCAGTGGTCTGGGGGGCGCCTATCCACGCGGCATCGGCATCGGCGTGATCAACGCGCTTGAAGCCCGCGACTACGATCTCTTTCTGCGTGTAGAGGTCGCCCCCTTCGTGGACTTCCAGCAGATCGAAGAGGTTCTGGTCGTTCTCGACGACGCCCCCGGCACACGGAGCGAAGCCACTTTTGACGAAGCGGATCAAACCCTCACCTTCGGCGCGGGCGCACACCAATGAATGCTTTGCGCTCGCTGGTCTTCCTCTTTGTCCTTTACCTGGTGCTGGTGGTCGAAACCCAGCCCCAGTTCCGGGCCCTGGCGCTGTGGGGCGCAACTCCCGACCTGGCCCTCGCTCTGCTTTGCATCTACGGTGTCGAGCGTGGCGCCGCGCGCGCCTGCGCTCTCGGTTTTCTTATCGGCCTGATTCGCGACGCCGCCGTCGGCGGCGCCCTCGGGCCGCTCGCCGGCATCGGCGCTCTCGGCGGCTATCTCGCGGGGAAACTCGGTGTTCGCATCTACAAGCGGCAGATCTCGACCCAGTTTCTCTTCACCGCCCTGATCGCGCTCACCGTGCACTTTCTCGCCCTGCTTTTCGACACCGGCGGCGAGGCGGGGCAGATTGTCCGCGCGCTGCCCCTCGGTGTCGGGTTGCGGGCGGCCTACACCGCCGCGGTCGCTCCCCCTTTCTTCTGGCTGGGGATTCTCTCCCTCGAACGCAAACGGCGGCTGCATGCTCGCTGAGGCCGGCGCCGATCGGGACCAGCGCGCCTTCCGCTCCACCCTGGCCCTGATCGCTCTTTTTCTGCTCCTGATCGCGCGCCTCTGCTACCTGCAGATCGGTCGCCACGACACCTACAAACGAGCGGCGGACGAGAACCGCATCCGCGCCATCGCCAGGCCTGCTCCGCGCGGCATCATTCGCGACCGCGCCGGTCGCATTCTGGCCGAAAACCGCGCGATCTACAGCGTCGAGGTGATCGCCGGCATCTCCGCCGCGCGCGCCGATACTCTCGCCGCGCTTTTCGCCACCACCGGGGTCGACACAGAAGAGGCGCTGCGCGCCCGTCTCGACCCCGCCATCCCGGAGCGTCCAAGCCGCATCGGCCGCCCCCTGCGCCGCCCCGTATCATGGGTTCGCGACGCTCGCATCCCGCTGGTCGCCTTTGTTGAGGAGCGGAGCAACTCACTCCCCGACCTGCGGGTTCGCACCCGGGCCAAGCGCTACTATCGTTACCAGAATGCCGCCTGCCACCCCATCGGCTACCTGGGCGCGATTCGCGAAAAGGAGCTGGCCAAGCCCGGCAACCGCGGTCGCTACGGCGCCGGCGACCTGATCGGCCGGGCCGGAATTGAACAGCAGTATGAAACCCTGCTGCGCGGCACCGCCGGGACCCGCGTGGTCGAGGTTGATGCCCGCGGTCGCGAGATCCGCATTCTCCCCAGCGGCGAGAATGTCGACCCGGTGCCCGGAATGGATCTTTTTCTGACGCTCGATATCGAAATGGAGCAACTGGCGGATTCCTGCCTGGCCGGCAAAAGCGGCGCCGTCGTGGCGCTCGATCCGCGCAATGGCGATGTCCTTGTGCTGGCCTCCAAGCCCGACTACGACCTCAACGTATTCGGCCGCGGTCGCATCTCCAGCCGCGACTGGGCGACGATCCGCGACGATCCCGGCACCCCCATGTTGCATCGCGCCATTGCCGGCCTCTATCCGCCCGCATCCACCTGGAAACTGGTGGTCTCCACGCTCGGCCTGGAGAGCGGCTACATCACCCCCACCACCGAGTTTCCCGCCGCGTGCAATGGCGGCTATCGCTTCGGTAAACGCTATTTTCGCTGCTGGTTTTCCGCCGGCCACGGCGTCACCAGCCTGCCGCGTGCCTTTGAAACCTCCTGCGATGTCTACTACTACCAACTCGGCCTGCGATTCCAACTGGATGATCTCATGGCGGGCAGCGAGGCCCTGGGATTCGGTCACCGCACCGGAATCGATCTTCCCGGAGAGAAGCCGGGGCAGCTCCCCTCTTCCGAGTGGTATGACCAACAGTTCGGTCCCCGTGGCTGGTCGCGCGGTGTTCTCCTGAATCTCGCCATCGGCCAGGGCGAGATCCTCGTGACCCCCCTGCAGATGGCCGCTTTTTACGGCGCCATCGCCAACCACGGCGTTCTGCTGCAGCCCCACCTCCTGCTCCGCGCCAGCAGCGTCGAGAACGCCCACGACCCGCCCATCATCGCCACCCCCGAGAGCCGCCGACTACCGATCTCCGACACCACGCTGGCCACCCTGGAGACGATTCTCGAGCGTGTGGTCACCGGGGTCCACGGCACCGGCAAAGCCGCCGCGGTTCCCGGAGTCCGGGTCGGCGGCAAGACCGGCACCGCGCAGAACCCGCACGGCGAAAACCACGCCTGGTTTGTCGGTGTAGCGCCCCTGGGCGCCCCGCAAATCGTGGTTGCCGCAATTGTCGAAGGCGGCGGTCATGGCGGCAGCGCCGCCGCTCCCATCGTCGGCACCCTCCTGCGCCACTAC
>JALXCG010000864.1 GCA_026991065.1 Gemmatimonadota bacterium
TTCCACACCACTTTGCCGAAGAGCGAAACCGGCCCCATGAAGACGATATAGGGCAGGTGGAGCAGCGCCCAGAGCGGGAAATAGCGCAGCAGGTCGCGGCGCTGAAAGCGCTCCGCGGCGCGCGCCAGAAGCGCGTATTCGGCGCCCCATTTCAGCCCCAGCGCGAGCAGCACGGGGGGCAGCAGCGCGGCGCCCCCCAGCCAGAGCGCCAGCGGCGCGCTGATCAGAAGCAGATTCAGCAGATAGAAAAGAGTGAGAAACGCCACATAGGAAGGTTTGTGGTGGGTGTACTTGGAGCCCCAGCGCTTGCGCTGCTCATAGAAAGCGCGCAGCGTGCGCATCGGTTCGGTGAGCACCCGCGCCTCGGGGTCGGCGGCGAAAACGATCCGCCCCGGCGCCAGCCGCGCCACCCGCTGCGCCATCAGGTCGTCATCGCCGGAAACCAGCGGCCCGATCTCGCCAAAACCGCCGATCGCCTCCCAGGTGGAGCGGCGGTAGGCCTGGCAGGCGCCGGAGGAGGCGAGCACCCAGCCCATGGTGGTGGAGCCGGCGGCGCAGGCGAAGAGCGAGAGCAGTTCCAGCGACTGGATGCGGATGAAGAGTTCCTCGGGGTGGTCGGGGCGATCCAGCTCGGCGAAACCGGAGACCATCGCCACATCCGGCTCAAAGGCACGGATCATCGCCGCCAGCCAGCGCGGATGCGCCTCGCAGTCGGCATCGATCGGCAACAGGATCTCGCCGCGCGCCGCGGCGATCCCCTGGTCGACCGCGTTTTTCTTCGGCGAATAGCCCTTCGGGTTGCCCTCCACCTGCACCAGCCGCACCCGCGGATCGCGGGCGGCGAACTGGCGCACGATCTCCGCCGTGCTGTCTTCGGAGCGATCGTCGACCACAATGATCTCGATCTGGTGCGCCGGATACCCCTCCTGCCGCTGCAGCGAGGCGATGCAGCGCGGCAGCAGCGCTTCTTCATCCCGGGCCGGCACAATGATCGAGACTCGCGGCTGGGCGCTCGCCCGGCCCGCGCGCATGCGCCCCAGGCCGACGCGAAAGAAGGCCACAAAGCCGACATGCACCAGCGCCAGAAGGAGCAGGATCACACTCCAGTAGGGGATCCAGGAAGCTGCGTTCACGGTTGCACACTCCGGTCTCGGGGCGGCGCGGCCGAAGCGCCGCCGCCGGCGGTGGGGGGCCGCCCGCCGCGGTAGCGGGTGCCTTTCCACGTATAACCAAACAGAATACCGAGTGGCGCGACCACAAACACCATCAAAGTGAAGAGCACTTCGCTTGCCAGCAGCAGCGGAAAGGGGGGAAGCGGTGTGGCGAACGCCTTTGCCGTGGGACTCAGCAGGTGCCGATCGAGCCCGGCGCGCAGCACCCAAAGCAGCAGTGCCGCGCCGATTCCGGCGCCGCCCCGTCCCCCGGCCAGACCCAGCAGCAGCAGCCAGAGCGGTGCTGTGACGTAGAAGTAGAGGAGCAGCGCGGCGGCGACGATGGGGGGGGAGAAGCGCAGGCTGTTGGCGGCATGACGCCGCTTCTGCGCGATCCACTGGCGCCAGCCATCCACCGCCGGCGAGGGCACCGCGCCCCCCGCCGCCCAGGGGTGGACGATGCGCCACCGGGTGCGATCGCGCAGCCGGCCCAGCAGCAGGTCGTCATCCCCCGCGCCCAGGTGGTAGAACGCTTTGAACTCGCCGATCTCGGCCAGCGCCGCGCGCCGGTAGAGCAGGTTGCGACCGGTGCAGGTGACTGCATAGCCCGCTCCGGCGCTGCCCGCCGCCACCGTGCCCAGGGCCAGCGCTTCCAGCGCCGCCGCCCGTCCCACCCAACCGGTTCCGCGCAGCGGCGCCGGCCCGATCACCAGCCCCACATCCTCCGCCAGGTAGCTGACCTGGGTGCGCAGCCAGGAGGGGGGCGGCGAGGTGTCGGCGTCGGTCAAGGCGATCAGGTCGAAGCGCGCCGCCTCCAGCCCCTGCTGCAGCGCGTATTTCTTGCTGGCGATCCCCGCCGGCACCTCCCGCAGCGACAGAACCCGGCCGCCGCGCATTCTCTCCGCGCCCCGCGCCGCGCCCCCGCCGGTCTCGCTCTCCGCCGCCGCCAGCGCCCGCCGCGCCTCCGCCGCCGTGCCGTCGCTGGAGCGATCATCCACCACCAGCAGTTCCACCGGCCCCGCATAATCCTGCGCCAGCACCGCGCGCACCAGCCGCCCGATCGTGCGCTGCTCATTGTGCGCCGCCACCACCACCGAAACCGCCGGCGTCGCGCCGCCGCGCGGCAACTTCCGGCGCAGCCCCCGGTGCAGCCAGCCGATCGCCAACGCGTGTCCCGCCAGCCCGAGTCCCGCGGCCAGCGCCGCGCCGCTAGCGAGGCTCATGCCGCGCCCCGCCCCGCTCAGTACTCAAGCCGCAGACCGACCGTGAACTCAAGATCACCCAGGTCATCTCCCGCCACATGGTTGAAATTGTCGATCGCCAGATGCCCCACCGAGGCGTTGAAGAGGCATTCGTACCAGGGCTCCCACTCCACCTGCGCGCGCCACTCCCGGGTCTTCTCCAGAACCCCGGTGAAGGCGCGCTTCGGTGCGTCCGGATTGGTCGGATCGGGGCGCTCGTTGTCGGCGACGAAATAGCCGCCCACGCCATCCGCGGTGTGGCCCACCGAGTTGCGGGTGAACTTCCAGGAGAAGCGAAACGCCAGCGGGCCGCGCGGCCGCCAGCCGATATCCCCGCTCAGCAGATCGGAGTTGGGCACCAGCCAGTGCCCCAGCGAGCGATCGAAGTGGGTGTAGCTGTTGCCGTCCACGCGGTGGGTGTAGACCCACGGATCCAGCCGCACATATTCGACCGCCGCGTCGATGCCGTTGCCGAATACCACCCGCGATCCGGCCAGCACCCCCAGTTTGTTGCCGTAGTGGTCCCAGGCGCGGCTGGTGTTGAAATCATCGATCAGCAACTCGCCCCACAACTCCCAGCCATTCACCGGAATCCAGCGGGCGTCCACCGACATCAGGTTG
>JALXCG010000865.1 GCA_026991065.1 Gemmatimonadota bacterium
TGGTCGTGAGCCAACGCCGGAGGAGATCGCCGGGCGTCTGAATCTGCCGGTGGAGAAGGTCAAGAGCGTGCTCAAAGTCGCCCAGGACCCGATCTCCCTCGACCGGCCCATCGGCGAGGATGAAGACTCCTATATTGGTGATTTCATTGAGGACACCAAGGTCGTATCGCCGGCCCAGTCATCCGCATTCTCCATGCTGCAGGATCAGATGGGCACAGTGCTCTCTACTTTGACTCAGCGCGAGGAGCGAGTGATTCGTTTGCGCTTCGGGCTTGGCGACGGCTGTCCACGTACTCTGGAAGAGGTCGGAAATATCTTCAATGTGACCCGTGAGCGAGTCCGGCAGATCGAGGCCAAGGCGTTGCGGAAGCTGCGCCATCCTTCGCGCTCGCGCAAGCTTGTCGGCTTTGTTGATCTGTAGAACCGATCAGTCGACCGCCCCACATCATCGGCCCCCGGCTCGCCTTGCGGTGAGTGGGGGCCGATTGCGTTGGCGAGCCCGGCGGTGGAAGCGACCGATGGCGGTTCAGAGAGGTTTACAGAGATACATGGAACGTGCGAAAATTATTGTTTTCGGGCCCATAGCTCAGTGGTTAGAGCGGCCGGCTCATAACCGGCTGGTCCCAGGTTCGAACCCTGGTGGGCCCACCATTTCGTTCAATGCGGGAGATCCCTCTTGGTTGATGCCCAGGTAGTCCATCGAATCGGCATGCTGACAAGGCTGCAGGAGATCGACACGCGGTTGGCCGAACTCGCGGCAGCTCTGGCCAAGATGCCGTCACGGGCCGCTGCGATTGATGATCGGCTACAAGCCGCCCGTGCCCGCGTTGAAGAGGTGAAAGCGGATGCCGCGGATGATCTGGCGATGATTCGCCGCCTGGAGCGGGAGATCGCGGCCACCGAGGAGGAGCGCTCCCGCTATCAGCGACAGCAGGCTTCGATCAAGGGCAACAAGGAGTATGCGGCATTGACCGCCGAGATTGCCGCGGCTGTCGAGCATATCTCCGCTGCCGAGGATGAAATGTTGCAGCTGATGGAAGCGGAGGGCGCACGCGAAGAGGCTGTGGCTCGCGCGGAGTCGGAGTTCGCGCGCGTATCCGCAGCGACCGCGGAGGAGTTGCAAGATCTCTCCGCGGAGGAATCGGCGCTCAAGGGGGAGCAGGTGCGCTTGCTCAAAGCCCGCGAGGCAGCGGTGAGCGACCTTCCCGAGGCGGACCTGCGACTTTACGAGAAGATTCGCTCGATGCGCGATGGCATCGCCGTGGTCCCGGTCGTTGGCACCTCTTGTGGGGGGTGCTATCAAGCGGTGCCGCCGCAACGAGTGGCGGAAGCCCGGGCGGCGAAGAAACTTGTGCACTGCGAATACTGTGGGCGTATCTTGACCAAGAGTTGAATCCGGAGTTCGCGGTCGGCTTGGCGCAGAGCTGCTGAGCGCGGCGCGGCTGGAGAAAGGAATCAGGAAGAGCGGGTGAGACGGCCGCGGATCTTCGGGTCCGAGGAAAGTCCGAGCTCCAGAGGGCAAGAGTGCTGGGTAACGCCCAGGCGGGGTGACCCGCGGAAAGTGCAACAGAAAGTAGACCGCCGTGGCCAGTTCACGGTAAGGGTGAAACGGTGAGGTAAGAGCTCACCAGCGGCCCGGGCAACCGGGTCGGCTCGGTAAACCCCACTCGGAGCAAGACCGCATAGAGAAGGAGGGGCGGCCCGCCCCATTCGACTTCCGGGTTGGTCGCTTGACATGTCGGGCAACCGGCATGCTAGATGGATGGTCGTCGCTCCGGCTTCGGTCGGATGCACAGAACTCGGCTTACGGCCCGCTCTTCCTCCTCTCCTCTCCGTTCTTCCAATCCCGAGGGGGTTTCAGTTAGTGGCAAAAGATGAGCAGGACCAGAGACCCATCTCAGAGCCGCGTGTCGTGACCCCGCGCGAGGTCATGCCACGGGAGCAGTTTCTTGGTGCGGTGGGGCTGCTCTCGCCCTATGCCGACAGGGAGTTCGTTGGCCGAGCCTATGATTTCAGTTTGAAGGCCCACCTGGGGCAGAAACGGCTCTCCGGAGAGGCCTACTTTACCCACTGTATCGCCGTCGCCCTGAGTCTCGCCGAGTGGCATCAGGACACGCTGACCATCAGCGCCGGTCTGCTCCATGATGCGGTCGAAGATACTGTGATCGTGACCGAGGATCTGGAAAGCGAATTCGGTCCGGAGCTGGCGCTGATCGTCGATGGGGTGACCAAGATCACCACCAACTTCGCTTTTACCAGCAGCGAAGCGAAGCAGGCCGAGACCTTTCGCAAGATGCTGGTTTCGATGGCGCAGGACATCCGCGTCATTGTGGTCAAGTTTGCCGACCGGCTGCACAACATGCAGACTCTTGGGCACCAGAAGCGTGCCAAGCAGGAGCGGATCGCCCTTGAAACCCGTGAAATCTACGCTCCGCTGGCACACCGCCTGGGTATGGCGAAAGTGAAGCGAACGCTTGAGGATCTGGCGATGAAGTTCCTCGAGCCGGAGAGCTATGAGCTGATTTCGAGAAAGATCAGCACCAAGTGGGAGGCCCGGGAAGCGGTGATCGACCGGGTGCGCAAGCCGCTGGTCGCGCGCCTGCAGAAAGAGGGGATCGAGGCCACGGTTTTTGGCCGCCCGAAGCACTTCTATTCGATCTATCGCAAGATGAAGCTTCGCGATAAGCCTTTCGAGGAGATCTATGACCTCTACGCAATTCGGGTGATCACCGACACAGTCGCGGATTGCTACCACATTCTGGGCATTGTGCATGAGTTCTGGCAGCCGCTGAGTGAACGCTTTAAGGACTACATTGCCACGCCCAAGAGCAATCAGTATCAGTCTTTGCATACAACGGTCGTTGTGCAGACTGGTGATCTGGTCGAGATCCAGATTCGCACCGAGGAGATGGATCAGACGGCTGAAGAGGGAATCGCGGCGCACTGGCTCTACAAGGAGAATCGCCGGCACACCGCGGATGACGACCGTTTCGCCTGGTTGCGGCA
>JALXCG010000866.1 GCA_026991065.1 Gemmatimonadota bacterium
CTGACTGCTCTCCTGGCCGGTGCTCCGGCTCCGGCCGCTCCCGCCGCCCCTCCCGGCATGGTGCTGATTCCCGGCGGCCGTTTCGAGATGGGCAGCCGTGCCGCGGAGCTGGACGACCTGGCCGAGTTGGGCCGCGCGGTGCCGCATATGGAGGGCAACTGCCGCCACTGGTTCAGCAAGGAAGTGCCGCTCCATCCGGTCACCGTGGCCCCCTTCTATCTCGACCGCTACGAAGTGACCAATGCCGATTTCGGCCGCTTCGTGGAGGCCACCGGCTACCAGGCTGAGGGGGATTGGCGCCGCTACGCCACACCGCAACGCGCCCGCCATCCGGTGGTCAATGTGACCTGGAACGACGCCCGCGCCTACGCCGCCTGGCGCGGCGCCCGCCTGCCCAGCGAAGCGGAGTGGGAGTGGGCCGCGCGCGGTGGCTGCACGGGGCGGTCCGCCGGTGTGCACTGCTGGTTTCCCTGGGGCGATGAGCCGGACCACTACAGCCGCGCCAACTACGGCCACGACCGCAGCTTCTGGGCGGGGCTGAAGCGTTTGTTCGGCCTGACCCGGATCCGCACCCGGCCGGTCGGCTCCTACGCCGCCAACGGCTACGGTCTCTACGACACGGCCGGCAACGCGGCCGAGTGGTGCGCCGGCGACCTGCTGCCCTACCCCGGTTGCCCGCCCGATGCCGCGCCTTTTGACGACGAGGATTACCTGAGCCACCCGCTGAAGGCATGCCGCGGTGGCTCCTGGCAATCCCCGAATCCGGTCTTCATTCGCGCCAACTGCCGCCGCGGCCTCCCCGCCACAACCGCGTCGTGGAGCGTGGGCTTCCGCTGCGCGCGGTCACTCGGGAACGCGCCGGAGAGGCCCGCCGCGTCGCCCGCTGTGCCGCCCGTCGCGGGGCCGTAATCTCCGGCGCGGACCCGGTGAATCGGGTTCAGCCCTCGATCGGTGTCGTATTCATCTGCGTTGTCAGCCGATACGCCTTGGCGCCGAAGACGATCTTGATGTCCAGCTCAAACCCTTTTTTGCCGATGTGCGCCGAGACCTCCACCTTGGGCTTTGCCTTGCCGGCCTCGGGTGTCTCCACCTCCAGCGTGACCGCGTCGGTAGCGTAGGCGACCCGGCCGTTCTCATCGATGAACTGCGCCGAGGCGGCGTGGGTATCCTGGTCGACCGTCATCTCCACGGTGTAGACGCCGGCTGGCAGGTCGAGATCGTATCCATTCCCCGGCTCCAGCTTTACCAGCAGCATGTTCTGGCCCTTGTAGACATCGCCCGGTTCGATCAGTTCGAGGCCGGCGATGGCGGTGGTAACCAGAAAGACGTCCGGGGCGGAAGCGTAGGCGAGGGTCGCCGTGTCCACTTCAACACCGTGCTTGAGGGCATGCTCGGTCATGCAGGCGGTGGCGCTGTCGTAGAGGCCGAGGCGGCGCTCCTTGATGTCGCCATCGCAGGGCAGCTCTGTGGCTTCAACCAGCGCCGGCGCGGCGACCGGCGCCTGCGGGGCGTTGGCCCGGGCGGCACCGAAGAGCAGAGGCAGGGCGAGAATCGCGAGAAGGGTGGGATGTATGCGCATGAGACTCCTTTTGTCGTCAAACCGCGGCGCGCGGGAACCAGCCGCTCCGGTTACTTCCGGAGGCCGCCCCGGGGCCGGGTGTGTTGAGAGATGAACCGAAGGCCCCCAAAGTGGAAGGGAGGGCGCCTTTTCGCTTTGATTCCCGCAGAGGCTGCTTTCTTGCACATGAACAGAAAAAAATCGATGGACCGCTGTGGGGGCGGGGCGGTGGGCGCAGCCGCGCTTCCAGCCTCCACGCCACTCTGTTTGGCCCGGCCGCCCCGCCGCTCCGCGCCAGCGGCCGCGGTGACCGATCCCGATTTCGCGCGGCCGCGCTCTGCCCCGTTGCGACTGGCCGGCGGCGCCGGCGGCGCGGGGATGGGCGCCGGCGGTGCGGCTCAAAAAAGAGCCACGGATGAGGAAGACGCGCTATTCTCGCTGCGCGGCCCCACCGACCCCGGCCCAACGCACTCAAGGAAAGCGATCCGATGAAATACCGCGACCTGCCGATCCTCCGCGAGGTGGAGGCGAAGAGTCTGACCAGCAGCGACGGCGTGGAGATCTTTTACGAGGTGGTGGGCGACGGTGAACTCACCGTGATGCTGGCCAACGGGCTCGGCGGGCGGCTCTACAGTTGGGGGCCGCTGATGGAGGCCCTCGGCGACGGTTATCGATTCATCTCCTGGGATTATCGCGGCCTCTTCGAGTCGGGCGCGCCGGAGCGGTTGCGCAATCTGTCGATCCCCGATCATGCCGATGATCTGCGCGCGATTCTGGACGCCGAGGGGGTGGAGCAGGCGCTGCTCGCCGGCTGGTCGATGGGGGTGCAAGTGTCGCTGGAATTCACCACCCGGCATCCGCGGCGGGTGCTGGGACTGGTTCTTCTGAACGGCACTTACGGCCAGGTTCTCGGCACCGCTTTTCAGCCGCTGGTGCCGCTGCCCTACGTCGATATTGTGTTGCATGAAGTGATCGACCTGTTGCGTGCCCGGCCGCGTCTCTGCGCCCGTCTCGGCGCGCTCGCCACCCATCCCCGGCTGCTGGAAGCCGAGGCGCGCCTGCTCTCGCTGGTGGTTCGCCGCCCCTACGCCGGCAGCTTCTACAAGCGCTATGTGCGCGACGTTTTCGGGGGCGACCATTTTTCCCGCTACCTGCGACTCTTTCAGGAGTTGGATGCCCACTCGGTCTACCATCTGCTGCCCAACATCGAAGCACCGGCGCTGATCGTTTACGGCCTGCTCGACATTCTCACGCCGGCCTACCAGAGCCGGCAGATGGTGCGCCGCATGCCCAACGCCGAAGGGTTTCGCATCGGCCGCGCTTCCCATTTTATTGTCGCTGAACACCCGCAACAGCTTGCCGACCGGGTGAGCGATTTTGTGCGCGAGATTGGGGCGCGGTAGAAACCCCATTTCTTGTTTGTGTGCACCCGCCCGGCCCCCCGCG
>JALXCG010000867.1 GCA_026991065.1 Gemmatimonadota bacterium
GTCCATTGGCACCTTTCGCCCAAAGACTGGCGGCAAGATTCCAGGATGTATTTTGCGCCACGCGGGCAAGAACGCTCATGGAGGAGATGACCTGGGGGATTGCAACCGGTTGCCGGCAGCCGTGCGGGGAGAGGTTCCAGCGCACGCCATGTACGCCGGATATGCAAAATTATCATTTTATCTTGCCAACGGTCTGATCGCCACTGCCACGGGCAAGAAATAGTCTGCGAGAGCGTTTTGCTTGTTTTTTTGCACTTTTTCCGAAAACTATTGACATCCCGAAAGAAAATATCAGACTGGTGGCCTAAAGAGATTGTGATTCACGGCCTTAGATTACTACTCGGAGAAACACAATGCGTAAACGAGGACGTCCTCCGGTCACTCCGATGACGGATACGGGACGCATGATCCGCGAGGCCCGCATGCAGCGCGGCTGGACGCAAGCTGACTTGGCTGAGCAGATCGGTTGCTCCACACCTGCGGTCGCGGGCTGGGAATCGGGTCGCAGACTGCGCGTCGATCCGGTGTATGCACTTGCCATGAGCCGCGTCATGCCGGAGTTGAACTACATGGATCTGGTGCGCAAATCGCAGCGCCAGTCCGAGCGGCCGGGAAAGCGCAAGCTCGACCACGTGCGGGAGTCGCTGGTGCCGTTGCCCCGCGGGCTGCTCACCGCGGTGCGTGGCATTTTCACCCGCGATCAGAGTGGCAAGGCGGTTGATACCGTCATGGAACGTTTTTTCGCCAGCGCCGATGAATGGGTCGACACCGAAGGCTGCGCACACCTGATCGACTACTTCCGCGCCGCGATCCAGCGTGAAGAGCAACGCGATACCCCCCGCCCGGAGGTTCTCGAATTCCTTCGTGGCGAGTTGGAATCGGAGCTGCTCGCACCAAGCGAGGATGCGGTTATTGTGGACCTGCTGAAACAAGGGAAATACGAGATCGTCCGCGATCGGCTCCGCGAGCAGGTTCGCACCATCTACAAAGAGCAACTGCCAAAGTACCGCTGGATTCTGGCGCACACCTTGCTGGCCGGTGATGACTGCGACTGTGCGTTCGCTCATCTGCGCCGCGCTTCCGGCGACTTTTCGCCACGGGTTCGCGAGCTTTTAGAAACTGTGCGGGGAGTCCCCACGCACCCCGAGTCCGCTGCCAAGGCGACACCGGCGCACGAGGCATCCCCGATCGCCGATCCCATGGATCAGAAGTAGCGCGTCAACCGGTGCTCCAGCATCAGCCGCTCCAACTCTGCAAGATCGCAGCGCAAGTCCGCCTGAATCCGCCGCCGGTCACGGAGCAGTTCGGGCAGCATCCGAATCGCATCGAGGCGGCCTTTCAGCGCGGATCGCCGGTGCGGTGTCATGTAGAGAGAGGCGACAAAGACGGCCAGCGCCTTGGGCCAATGACGCAACAGGATGCGCGCCGGGTAATCCTTGACGAAAGTCATCATGCCGTTGCGCTGCGTGCGACGGATGAACGCCGGTGAACCGGGGTCCGAGGAGTGCGATCCCTCATGAAGGGCAACCGCACTCGCCACATAGCGTGCCCGCCAGCCGCGCAGGCGGATGCGAAACCCCAGGTCGGTGTCTTCACCGTGGGCAAAGTAGCGGTTGTCGAAATAGCCCCACGGTTGGCGCACCTCATCCAATGCCCGCCGGCGAAAAAGCGCGGCCGCGGTGCAAACGCAAAAAACGTCGCGATCCTGCTGGTAGGCGGGATCATCCGCGCTTGCATTCTGCCCCACATTGAGCGGATAGCCCCCAACCGTGTAGGTATCTCCGGCAGCGTAGATCAGGTCGGGCTCGTCTGCCCAAAGCAAACGCGACCCGGTGATCGCCACATCCGGATTGGCGTCCATCACTTCAAGCATTCGCTCCAGCCAATCCGGCTCGGCGTAGACATCATTGGAGAAGAACGCCACGAATTCAGCCCTGGAAGCTTCGATGCCCATGTTGGTGGCGGGGGCGAAACCGCAGTTCTCTTCCAGTTCGATCAATCGAACCTGCGGATAGCGCTCCCGAAAAACCTCCACCGAACCATCCGTGGAACCGTTCTCGATCACGATGATCTCGAAGTCCCGGTAGGTCTGCGCCAGAAGACATGAAACAAAGCGGTCGATCAGTTCCTTCTTGTTCCAGTGCGGAATCACAAAGCTGACGCGTGGCGCCGCTGGGGTCGACATCGATCCATCTCCTCATGCGTATTTGGGCAGTCGCGACAGGCTCCTAGCCGAAGTAGCCCAGAGACTTGAGTCGCTCTTTGACGAGTTCATCCTCCTCTTCGGAGTAGGCCGCACCGCCATCGTTCTCTTTCGGCCCTTCAGCCTCGGATGAGCGGATCTCGCGGTTTTGCAGAACCTCCGCATCGATTGCCGGGCGCAAAACCTTGCCGTCGACATCGTCGGGAATCGGTTCGTCAAGCAGATAGAGCAGCGTCGGGTAGACATCGATGATCTCGGCATCGCCAAAGCGCTCGCCGGATCCGGCACACTCCCGCCCCGCCATGATGAAGATCCCGTAATCGCGGTGCTGCCCCGACTCGCTCTCCTGCTCACCGCTGTCGATGCGCGGGTCTGAAGTGGAACGGAAGATCTCTTTCGTGCGCAGCGTCACTCCGGGCATGTAGGAGTGCTCGCGCATCGTGACAATCAGATCGGGAGCAGCGTCGACGTGGGGACCACTGTAGAGTTCCTCGCGCCGCACAACCGAGTCAACCACGGGCAGGCCGTCCTCCGGGTCCACCAGGCCGTGCAGTTTTTCGATGATCTCGTCGCGCACCGCCTCATACTCGGCGCCGGGAGCCACAATGCCATCCGGCTCACGCCCCCGCAGATTCACGAAGATACCCTCTTCGGAGCCAATGAAATTGTTGTAAGCCTTGGTCTTGGACCAGTCCACGAGCATAAAGGCCGGGAGCGCAACCGGCTTCAGCAGCGGCACGCGCAGACGCCGCAGACGTTCCGTGATCGGATGCCGCAGCCCCAGCCGCCTCAGCAC
>JALXCG010000868.1 GCA_026991065.1 Gemmatimonadota bacterium
CCTTAAATAAATAAGGATGGAAAGGAGCAGGCTGATCGGCGATCAGTTGCCGAGAATCGGGATCTGTTCCTGGGTGTTGAAGGGAAGTTGCAGGTTGGCGAGTTCCGGGAGGGTGCTGGAGAGATCCATCTGGCCGCTCAGTTTGGCGTCGATCCGGTCGCCGCTGAGGGCGGAGAAGAGGGCGCGGCCGGCACTGAGGAAGTCGAGGTGGAGGGGGAGTTCGATGCTGCCGGTGCCGTGGCTGGGGAACTCGGCGGAGGTGCGGGTCGTGCCGTTGGCGACGGCGCTGCCGGCGAGGCCGAGGTCGTAGTCGAGGCTCTGCAGGGCCAGGCCGAAGGCGTTGGGGTTGTCGACGTTGAGACGCAGGGCGAGGTCCGCGCCGCGGAAGGAGAGGTTCCGCATGTCGAGGGCGTCGAGCGAGATCTTGGGGGTGTGAACGGCGGGAAGGGCGCCGGTTTTGCTGACCGGGAGGGAGACGCGGCCGAGGACCGGGACGTCGATGCCGAGGTCGGCTTTGAAGCGGTAGGGGAGTTCGTCGGCGGAGGCGAGGTTGGTGACGGTGTTGAAGAGTTCGCTGAAGCCGATGGTGGCGGGAATCTGGAGGTGGGTTTCCTGGCCCGAGGTGACGACCAGGTCCTGGTCGGTGGAGCCGGTGAGGAAGCGGGTGCCGGCGAAGTCGAGCTGCCAGTCGACCGCGGAGAGGGTGGCGGCGGCGGGGGTGGCGCCGCTGACGGCGAGGTCGAAGAGCATGTCGACGCCGTCGAAGGAGAAGCCGTCCAGGGAGACGCCGGCGACGCGCGCGCTGGGCATGAGGTTGCTCGACTGGGCGAGCTGCTGCACCGAGGAGCACGAAGTGAGGAGGGTGGGGAGCGCGAGGAGCGGGAGTGCGCTGAGTGCGACGAGTCCGAGAGTGCGGCCGAAACGGCGGGGATGGCGCGGGAAGAGACTGGCAAGTGTGGGCATGGCTGACTGGGGGAAAAGGGGTGGAAGTGGCCCAAATGACCGGTTGTCAAGCGGCTCCTGCGAAATATACGCTACTCTCCACAATTCGATGGTAGTTTTGCCTGGAATTGTTGATGAGAACGGGCAGATACTGCACCGGTTTTGTTTGGGCTCCGCGCAAGCGTCCTTTCCGGCGGCGCCTCGGTTTTCAGCCATGGAGATACCCATGAAATATGTGATCGCGCTTGGATCCATCGTGATCGCGTCGGTTTGTACCGCTCCACAAGCTCGGGCGGATGCGGCGGGGTCGGGCCTGACCTTTTCGTTGATGGGCGGTTCGACTGTCCTCGATAAGCACATTGCCATGGAAGATGATTTCCTCGGTGGTGGGCGGATCGGCTACATCCTTCATCCCCGTGTTCATGTCGAGGGCTTGTTCGATAGCTGGCGGGCGCCCGCCGGCGGCCGCGTGGGCGGCGCGACGATGCGGGCTGATCACTATGGCCTGGATCTGGTTCTGAATCTTTTCCCGGGCCGGTTGATCGATCCTTATCTGGCAGGCGGCTATGCGCGCATCGACTGGCGCCTGCCGTGGGACAATCAGATTTTCAACGGCTACGAAGCCGGTGGCGGTGTGCGCTTGATGCTGGCCGAGGGATCGGGCTGGCGCTGGGATTTCCGCATGGATGCGCGCCAGGTGTTCGGCGAGGCCCCGGATGGGCTGGTGGCGCTGGATCAGCGCGGCGAGACCCAGGGCAGCACCTTCTATAGTGCCGGTGTGCAATTGAGCTTCGGCGGCGCGGTGGACAGTGACGGCGACGGTGTTCCGGACAAGAAGGATCAGTGCGCCGATACGCCGCGTGGTGCGCATGTGGATGTGAATGGTTGCCCGACCGACGCCGATGGCGATGGCGTCTACGATGGGATCGACCAGTGCCCCGGGACTCCGCGCGGCGCCACGGTGGATGCCAAGGGATGCCCGAGCGATTCCGACGGCGATGGCGTTTATGACGGGATCGATCGCTGCAACCGCACGCCCAAGGGCGCGCCGGTGGATCGTTATGGTTGCGCCAAGGACAGCGATGGCGATGGCGTTCACGACGGCATCGATCGTTGTCCCGGAACCGTGCGCGGGGCGCCGGTGGATCGCTATGGCTGCGCCAAGGACAGCGATGGCGATGGCGTTCACGACGGCATCGATCAGTGCCCGAATACGCCGCGCGGCGTGCGGGTGGATGCTCGCGGATGCGAGGTGTCGAAGATGGAGCAGGAGATGCTCGATACCGGCATGATCCGGCTCGACATGATCCACTTCCAGAGCGGCAAGGCGGCGTTGAAGCCGGACTCCTACCCGAGCCTGGATGAGGTTGGCAAGATCCTCAGCAAGTGGGGCGATTTGCGCATCGAAGTGGGTGGCCACACCGATTCGCAGGGCAGCGCGAAGTTCAACGAGAAGCTCTCGGGTGAGCGGGCGTCCGCGGTGCGCGACTATCTGCTGGCGAACTTCCCGAAGATCAAGCCGAGCCAACTCACGGCGAAGGGGTATGGCGAGTCGCAACCGATCGCCGACAACGGTACCAAGGCGGGGCGCGCGAAGAACCGTCGCGTTGAGTTCAAGGTGTTGAATCGTGGCGTCTTGACCAAGTAGCTCCGTGAGCTGATGGCGAGCGCTCCCGGTTGGACCGGGGGCGTGAGCGGAGAACGATGACTGGAAGGCCCGTGCGGCAGCAGCCGCGCGGGCCTTTTCTGTGTGCGCGGGAGGGGACCGAGAGCGGGAGGAGCGAACGAGAGAGCGAATGTGGAGTTTTTTGCCGGGTTGTCGAAGGCAGAAAGGCGCTCTTCTTCTTGTTTGTTACTGATCGCCCCAGCGGCGGAATGGAGCAATCTCTTGACGCTCGCTTTCCAGAAATCGCTCTCCGGCTCCCGCGGCCGGGTTCTTCTACGTGTTCAGTGCATGTTGTTGGGTTGGGGTCGGAGCCTGGCCCGGGCGCGTGGGCAGGCGGCCGGGGTTGCGGCCCGGGCTGGCGGGGCGGTGGCGGTTGTGGCGGCGGTTGGTG
>JALXCG010000869.1 GCA_026991065.1 Gemmatimonadota bacterium
CTTCCGGGTACGACTCGGTACAAATTCACTCTGGTGCAAGCGGCGCGAATGGGCTTTCCTTTGCAGTGGATGATCCCTCTCCCTAACCCCCGTCCCGGAGCACCCGTTGCAGTCCAAAGTCCTGGTGGTTGAAGATGATGTCCGACTCGGCGAGTTGGTCGTTGAATTGCTTGGCCTGGAAGGGGTCGATGCCGAGCGCGAAGGCCGCGGCGATGTTGCGCTGCGCCGCATTCTGGACTCCCCACCGACTCTGGTCGTGCTCGATATCGGCCTGGAGGGGCTCGACGGGATTTCAGTCTGCCGTCTGGCGAGGCGCAATGGGTATGAGGGACCGATTCTGATGATTACGGCCCGCGGCGAAGAGCACGACGAGATTCTCGGTCTCGAGGTGGGCGCCGATGACTACCTGACCAAGCCGGTAAGTCCACCGCGGCTGCTGGCGCGGGTGCGGGCACTGCTGCGCCGGAGCCGGGCAGGCGATGCGCCGCTGCCGCCGGAGCCGTTCCGGATCGGCCCCCTGGTGGTGGATCCGCGGCGCCGCTCGGCGGAGCTGAATGGTCGGGCGCTGGAGTTGAGCACGGCGGAATTCGATCTGCTGCATCTGTTGGTGCGGCGGCAGGGTGAGGTGGTTTCGCGCGATGAAATCCTGCGCGAGTTGCGGGGGCTTGAGCATGACGGACTGGATCGTTCGGCGGATCTGCGCATCTCCCGCCTGCGCCGGCGTCTGGGTGACGACCCGAAGCACGCTCGCTGGATCAAGACGGTACACGGCGCCGGCTATCTCTTTCTGAATCCCCAATGAGAACGCTTTTCCTCCAGCTCTGGCTGATGATCTTTGTGGTCTGCTCGGCCGTCGGGGTTTGCGCCTGGATCTACGATCAGTATTTTTGGGCCGACCAATACGCTGAGTACCACGAGCGCCTTCTGGCGGGTCCGCTGCAGGCCCAGGGCGAGGTGTTGCTGGCTGACCCGGAGGCGCTGGCCGGCGCGGAGGAGCACTATGGCTATCCAGCCACCATTATGGAAACGGCTCTACTACCGGCGGAAGTGGCAGAGGCGTTCGCTGAAGGGTCGGAGCTGGTCTGGCACTACACCTCCGAAGCAGAGTACATTTTCGTGCCGATTCCCGAGAGTGCGTTTTCGCTCCGACTCGGCCCACTGCCCGACTACCCCAACACGGAGTATTGGGTCAGTGCCGCTCTGATTCTGCTGATTCCGCTGCTTGGAGCACTGGCGATTCGCCGCCTCCTGCGCCCGGTGGAGTGTGAGTTGCGGGGGCTGGAGACCACCGCGGCGAAGATTGAGGCGGGCGATCTGGCCGCGCGCGCGGCGGAGACTCCCGGCCCGGCGCTCACTTTGGCTCGCGCGATCAACCGCATGGCGGCAACCACCGCGGCCACGATCGAATCACAGCGGGAGCTGTTGCGAGCGGTCTCGCACGAACTGCGGACACCTTTGGCACGGATCCAGACCGCGGTTCACATTCTCCTGCACGTCGATGATGAGAAGGAGATGGAGCGGCGCCTGGCGGAATTGGACCACGATTTCGACGACATCTCCGAACTTGTGGATGAGCTTCTCACCTACGCCCGGCTCGAAAGCAGTGAACGGACCGCCGGCGAGACCGAAGTCGTGCGCGAAATGAAGCAGTTCTTGCGCAACTCCGCGGCCGAGGGGGCGACCCGCGGCATCGGCCTGGGGCTGGAGAGCGATCTGGGTGAGACGCTACGCATTGCGGTCGACCCACGCCTGTTCCGCCGCGTGATCGGCAATCTGCTCTCCAATGCGCTGCGCCATGCCGTGTCGCGCGTAAGCCTGCGTGCCGGTACAACCGCCACCGGGGTCGTAATCAGCGTCGAAGATGATGGGCCGGGAATCCCGGTGGCGGAACGGGAACATGTTTTTGAGCCCTTCGTGCGTCTGAATCGGGCATCGGCAGCCCCCGGATATGGGGTCGGCCTGGCCATTGTTCGCCGTGTGCTGGTGCGTCACCATGGCCGGGTGTGGATCGAGGAGAGCGATCTTGGCGGATGCCGCGTAGTCACCGAGTGGCCACTGAATGCGTGATTCGCAAATCGCCGTGCGCGGTGGTCGAGGAAAGCTATTCTTGCGCCGACAGCAGAGAATATCGGGTAGTTTTTCTTCTTCATCGCTGCCCCCCCGACCGCCACCTTTCCTCGTTTCGGATCTTCCATGCTCAGCGCTCCCCGTCTTCGCCCCCTTCTTCTGCTTGTCGCTCTGATCACTTTCGGAGAAACCGCGGCGGCCGACGGCAAGTTCCCGCCGACCGAGGATTTTCTCTTTTTGGGCGAGGTGGTTCCGGCCGGGGATCCAGAGGTGCAGATGCGGTTGGATCGCGAATTCCTTTTGATGGGCGGAGACCTGCCCCAGCTGACGCTCTGGATCAAACGCAGCAAGCGCTATTTCGATACTTTCGAGCAGGCCCTGCGGAATGAGGGAGTCCCGCTGGAACTGCGTTTTCTGCCGGTGATCGAATCATCGCTCTTGACCCGGACCTCCTCGTCGGCGGGGGCTGCCGGGCCGTGGCAATTCATGCGGGCGCGCGGGCGCAGCTATGGGTTGCGCATCGACCGCGATGTGGATGAACGCCTGAATCTGGAGAAAGCTTCGCGCGCCGCCGCCCGACATCTGCATGACCTGCACAGCGCTTTTGGCAGCTGGCACTTGGCAGTGGCCGCCTACAACTTGGGCGATAACGGGGTGCGCAGTCGACAGAAGCGTCAGGGCGAGGACAACTACTGGGACATGGTGTTCCCGGTGGAGACCGAGCGTTACCTGCCACGGTTGATTGTCTGTGCCGAGCTGGTCGGCAATCCGGAGCGCTACGGAATCAGCATTCCGCCCAGCGAGCGCTACGCGGCTCCGGTAGCGGAGCAGATCGAACTCGATGTGTCGGGCGGCGTGCTCTTTCTCCGTGATCTGGCGGCTGCCGGCGATGTTTCATTTCGTGCCCTGTGGCGCCTGAACCCGTGGATCCGCGGTACTTCGCTACCGGCGGGCCACTGGCAACTGCGAGTGCCACCGGGTACTGGCCCTGCGATCCTGGCGGCAATCGATGTGACCCGCCCGAGCGTCCATGTGGTTGCTCCGGGCGAGAACCTCACGCTGATCGGCGAGAAATATGGCTGCAACGTGGCGGACCTGGCAGCCTGGAATCACCTGGATCCACGCGATCCGTTGCAGGTAGGGCAGAAGCTGCTTCTCTATCATTCGCAGGGAAAATAGTCAAAACCCCGCCTCGCGGAGCTTCTGAAGATCAAGCCCGGTTTTCTTGCCGCCGCTCGAGCCGGCCGGCACGTGTGCCGCCAGCAGGCGCTCGATGTAGCGCGCCACGAGATCGACCTCCAGATTCAACCGTGCCCCCACCGTCAAGCGCGTGAGGCGAGTATCGCTACCGGTCTGGGGAATCACCGCAACCGCGACACGAGGCCCTGCAGTCTCGACCACGGTGAGGCTGACGCCGGCCAAGGTGATTGACCCCTGGGGAATCACGTAGCGTTCCAGCCCCGCGGGCAACTCAACGGTCAGCAAGACCGAATCTCCCCGGTCCACACTCGCTACCACCGAAGCCACCCCGTCCACATGCCCCTGAACAAAGTGACCGCCGAAGCGACCGCCCGCCGCCATGGCTCTCTCCAGGTGCACAGGATCTCCACCGCGCAAGCTTCCGAGGGTGGTTCGGGCGCAACTCTCGCGCATGGCGAAGACCGTGAACCGGTCACGCTGAACGGCTGTTGCGG
The DNA here is from genome assembly GCA_026991065.1 of Gemmatimonadota bacterium. Classification (GTDB taxonomy): domain Bacteria; genus JALXCG01. Next base: position 3,762 of record JALXCG010000869.1, read on the forward strand.
TCTGGCAGGCGCCGTCGATCGCGATTGAGTCGCCGACTGCCAGATGAGCGGCGAGCGACGCCTCAATCACCAGTTCGACGCCGGCGCCGCGCCGTTTCGATCGCTCGATCCGCCCGATCTCCTCTACCAGCCCGGTAAACATCTCAACCCTCCCGACCCCGGCCCAAGCGGGCGGACCGGTCCGCCGGATCGGTGGCGAAATAGGGATCCGTGTAGCCCTCGATCAGGGCATCCGCACCAACTTGACGCACAATGACATCGTAAAGGGCGTGGGCCTGATCCATGTGCGTTCGGCCCAGGTCCGCCACCAATGGACGCCCGCCACCGATGATCTTGGGCGCGACAAAGGCGCAGATCTTGTTCGCCAGCCCGGCCTCCAGGAAAGCGCCGAAAACTTGCGCGCCCCCCTCTACCAAGATCGAGGCGATCTGCTCCTGCGCCGCGCGATCCAGCAGCCCGACCAGGTCCACGCGCCCGTTGCCATCCGCCGGCAGGAACCACACCCGCGCCCCGCGTCGCTCCAACTCCTCCGCCTTCTCCGCATCGGCGCCCTCAATCGCCGCAAAAACGGTCCCGCGCGCCAGATCGGAGCAGAGCCGGGCAGCCAGCGGGGTGCGCAGACGGCTATCGAGGACGATACGCAGGGGAGATCGTCCGGCAACATGGCGAACAGTCAGTGCCGGATTGTCGGCAACGACTGTTCCGCGCCCGACCAGAACAGCGGCTGCGGCGCGACGCATTTTGTGTACCGTGCGGCGCGCTTCCGGCCCCGTGACCCACTGACTCTGCCCGCTGGAAGTGGCGACTGCTCCATCGAGTGTGGTGGCACTCTTGAGCAGGACGAAGGGGCGACCGGAGGTGATGGTGTGCAGGAAAACTTCATTCAACCGGCGCGCCGCACCGCCCAGCACACCAGCAGTCACCCGAACCCCGGCCGCTTCCAAGTAGGCCGCCCCCCGCCCGGCAACCAACGGGTTGGGATCGTAATGAGCGAATACCACCCGTGAGACTCCGGCCTGGACTATCGCTTCGGCGCAGGGTGGTGTGCGGCCATGATGGGAGCAGGGTTCGAGCGTGACGTAGAGGGTGCCGCCACGGGCACGCTTGCCCGCACGGCGCAGAGCGATGATCTCGGCGTGCGGCTCACCGGGCCGGCGGTGATAGCCGCGAGCCAACATGCGCTTGCCCTGCATCACCACGGCACCAACCAGGGGATTGGGCCAGGCTGCGTGCTGCCCGCGGCGCGCCTCGGCCAACGCCTTGCGCATGATCCGGGCATCTTCGAGCAGTTCCTGATTGCGGACGTTGCGACGGGACACGGGGATTGCTTCCTTACCAACCGATTCCGGGGTTAGCTCTGAGAAGGGGAACTCTTCGGTCCCTCGGAGACCTGGGGCACAAGCGTCTTCACATCCGCACCGAGCAGACCAACGCGAGCCGGGTCGATCTGAATGAAGAGCCCGCTGCCGTCGGCGAAGACGGTTCCCGCAACATCGCGCAGCGTTGCTCCCATGTGGATCTTGCGGCCATCGGCGCGCTCCACGCGGGTTTCGACCACGACCTTCGTTCCCAACGGCAGCATGCGCCGAAAGCGAACCGTCAATTCCGCGGCGACTACCGGCTCACCCAGCATCCAGGCGGCACCGCCCATCGATTCATCGAGCAGCGCCGCCACACTGCCGCCATGGGCGTGCCCGGGCGGCCCCTGGGCAGCACGCCCAAAACAGGCTTTGGCGACCATCACGCCATCGGCACTGCGCCGATAGTAGCGGACCGACACGCGGCTCTCCGCGCTGTCGCCGGTGAGAAAGCTGTCTTCGAGAAGAAGGTGCGGCAAAGTGACCGGTGCCCAGTCGGGCTCCGGCTCCTCCACCCACGACAGGCAGGCGCCACTCGCCTTCATCTGCTCGCCTTTCCTCCAGGAGTTTGTCGCGCACTGGCGTTCGAGCCCCGTATTCGGGCCTGCTCCGAACTCAAGGCGCTGAGTCCGCAGGAAGGCTGGTGGTTGCCTTTCAAGGACTTAGCAACACAGAGATCGAACCCGGAACGGATGCGGGGCGATGCGAAGACAATGTGCGACAGGCGCCTGGCCATGCGGTGCGCCGCGCCAGGCAGCACACCGGCTTTGCCCCCGTCATGAAGGAGCATCACTGCGGATAGAGACTGCGAATACCGGCAATATCGTCCGAATGGAGGCTGCGCTGGTTCTCGCCCATGCCGATCGCCCACCACATCACCGCGTTGCTGTTACTGGAGTGGTCCAGGCCCAGTTGGTGACCGACTTCGTGGAGGATCACACTCTCCATATCCATCTGCCGCCAGTTCGCCAGGTCCGGCCCGCATTGCCAGTTCTGGTTGACATCGATCTTGATGTCACAGTCGCGCAGGCCTTGGTAGAAGTTCAGTACCGTGACGCCAAGCACGCCGGCATCGGAAATCTCTTTGAAGCGGATGCTGTTGTAGTTGTCTCCGGCACCGCCGAAAGGACCGCCCCAACCACCGATGGTCCAGGCAAACTTGGTGTTTGTAACCTGGTTCCACGTGACATAGGCACGCTTGGAAGTGCCCGTGTACTCGGTCTTGCCGGCGCAATCGGGAAGATCGGTGGTTTCATCGGCCCATACCGGAACCGGGAGTTGGTTATCTGTATAAACGGGCCCCCACGCCGCCCACCCAAAAGCGGAACCGGCCGAGAGCAGTGCGGCGCTCACCAAAATCATTGTCTTCTTCATGTTGTCTCAATCCTCTAATCAACGACCGGAGCGGGCGATGCGGTGTTCGAGATGCTGGATGAATTCGCTCTCCGGCTGACCGGTGCGTTCGACGATCCCCTCGGCATTGACGGAATACTGGCCCAAGCCCCAATAGGCCACATTGCTCATGTACTCGGGATGATCATCCCACATAAAAACAATCATCCGCTGACCGACCTGATCAAGTACCGGCGCCCCGGGAACCATGGTGGTGTAACCATCGATCGAGCCACCAGGCGCACGCAACACCAGCGTCTCGGGCTGCCCTTCACCAAGTAGTTGTTGATCGACCTGCAGGACCGCCTCGGTCACGACCAACTCTTCGTCACTCCAATGCTGTTCTACGGAAACGACTTCGCCGACCACAACGCGGTCAACTTCGCGCACCAGTTCATCCAGAGTGCGTTTTACCACGGTCGTGGCATGGGCGGGGAAAGCGAGGGCGAGAAGAGGCGCCATCATTGTCGCGCGGACGAAGCGCCGCAGGCCGATTCTAAGCATCAAGAACTCCTTCGGGAAAAGAGGAATCCCTCGCTCGGAGCCGGTCGCGCCTTGGCTTTCGAGCCCCGCGTTCGGGCCTGCTTCGAGATCAAGGACTTAGCAACGTAGAGATCGGAGCAGGGACGGATGCGGGGCGCATTGAAGACAATGTGCGACAGGCTCCTCGGCCATCCTTGTCGCGGAGGCAGTGCTCGGCAAACCGCGCAACCGGCATCTGCTGCGCGCGGTCGTCCAAGTCGGGCGAGGGAGAGTTGGAGGGGGTCGGTCGGCGGTCCCGGCGCCGGTGCCCGCGGGCACGGCAACCGAGACTCCTTAAAACGGATAACATGGATCATACCCCGGCATGGGAAAAAGCGCGAGCGACGCATCCTGTGGTATTCCTCTTGTGCGGGGAGTTTCATGCTGCGACGCCCGAAGGCGTCCCGCCCGCCATCCCTCGAGATTCGGTCACCCGTATGCGAAACGCCTACATTCAAGAGCAACTCGAAAGCCACGGTCGCCGCAGCGTGGCGGTCCTGCCGATCCACTATCCAAAGGAGCTGCTGACTGCCCATGATCTGCTGGCCGTGGAGATCTGGGGTCCCCCCGGCAGTCCTCGCGGCATTCCCACCGAGCGGGTTCAGACTTATGTCTGCAACATTGTTCGCAACGCTCTGGCTTTTCTCAGCTCGGGTGGCGCCGACGCCGCTCAGGCACTTCTCTGCCCTCACACATGCGACTCGCTTCAAGGGCTGGCGACCCTGGCGCCCGATTTTGGCGGTTGGGACAAGCCGGTGTTCCGCTTCCAGCCCCCCAAAGGTGGGGATCGCCCCAGCGCCCGGCGCTTCCTGCGCGCTGAACTGGAGCAACTCAGCGACGCGCTGTCGACCATCTCCGGCGAGCCCCTGGATCCCGAGCGCCTCCGCTGGGCGCTCAAGCTGCACGGCGAGATCGACCGCATCCGTGGTCACCTGCAGAGGGAGCGTGCCCACCTTCCATGGAATGACACCCGCCTCTATCACCTCCTGCGGCGCGGCGAGTATCTCTGGCCGGAAGAGCACCTGAACGAACTCTGCAGCGCCTACGCCGCGCTCACGCCGGAGCGCGCTCAAGAGGGGATCCCGATCTTCATCACCGGGTATCTGCCCGAGCCGATGTCGCTTTTCCAGATTCTGGAGAGTGCGGGCGCTTATGTCGTTGCAGACGACTATGCCGCCATCGGCCGCCGCATCAACCACGCCCCGCGCGCCACCTCGCGCGACCCTTTCGACGCGCTGGTCGACATCTTTTTCGCCGCGCCCCCCTGCCCCACCCGCGGCACTCCGCAAGCGCTCCGCATTGCCTACCTGCTGCAGCAGATCCGTGCCTCTGGAGCTGCCGGGGTGCTGATCCATACGCAGAAATTCTGTGAACCCGAGCTTTTCGACGTCCCCGCGATCCGCGCCGCGCTGGCTGCCGAGGAGATCCCCACGCTGCACATTGAAGGGGAGGTCGAGGCAGAGTTGGCCGCGCAGAGCGTCACCCGCCTCGAAGCTTTCGTGGAGATGATCGCCCCATGATCAGCCGCCGCCTCCAGTATGAAGCCGCCCGCCATGTCGTCGCTCCGTTTCTCAGTGCTCTCGACGGCTGGCAACAGACCCGCAAAGCCGCCAAACGCGGTCCGCGCTCCACCGCCAAACTCTTCGGCCCGCCGCTGGAGAGCACCGGCAAGCTCAAGAGCCTGATGACCGCCCACTACTATTCCGGTCGCTACGCCGATGGCGCCGTACCGGTGGCCTGGGTCACCAGTGGCTTTCCGATCGAGGTGCTGCGCCCACTCGGCTTCCATATTTTCTATCCGGAAAACCACGCGGCTCTGTGCGGCGTAAAGCGCCTGGTGGTGGAATACAGCGAACCGATCGAGCGCCAGGGTTTCTCTCCCGATCTCTGCTCCTACGCCCGCACCGACCTGGGTTGCGCCATCTCCGGCCGGACACCGGTGGGGCGTCTGCCGCGCCCCGATCTTCTGGCCTGCTGCACCAACATCTGCCAGACCGTGCTTTACTGGTACCGGGCACTGGCGGAACATTTTCAAGTGCCCCTGGTGCTTGTGGACACCCCCTTCGTTTACGGCGAAACCGCGCCTCACCACACGCAATACATCATCGACCAGTTGCAGGAGTTGGTCGCCGTCGCCGAGGAGGTTTCCGGCAGCAGTGTCGACAGCGAAGAGTTGCGCAATGTAATCCTTCTGGCCCGCGACGGGGCGCACCTCTGGGGGCAGTGCCTGGCAACGGGGAAGACGCGCCCCTCACCCTGGACCGGTTTCGATGGCTTCTTTCACATGGCGCCGATCGTGTCGCTGCGCGGCACCGAGGAGTGCAACGCCTACTACCGGCAGTTGCTCGATGAACTCCAGGATCGCGTCGCCCGCGGCATCGGCGGCATTCACCGCGAAACCCACCGCCTGCTTTGGGACAATCTGCCCATCTGGTTCCGCATTCGCGACCTCGCCACCCTCTTCGCCGAGCACAACGCCAACTTGGTGGTTGCGACCTACACCAATGCCTGGGCCGAGGTCGGGCGCCTGATCGACCCCGAGCAGCCCTATCTTTCGGCCGCGCGCGCTTACGGCCGGGTCATCCTGAATCGAGATCTCCCCTACAAGATCCAGCTTATGCGCGACCTCGCCCGCGATTACGCGGTGGATGGCGCCATCCTCCACAGCGACCGCTCCTGCAAGCCCTACTCCCTGGGGCAGATCGATCTCAAGAACCGCCTCAATCAGGAGCTGGGGGTGCGGGCGATGCTGCTCGAAGCCGATCACGGCGATCCCCGTGCCTACGCCGCCGAACCGGCGGAGAACCGGCTGACCGCGTTTCTCGAGAACCTCGCCTGACACTGCCCCATTCAACACGATCCCCCTCCCATGGTG
>JALXCG010000870.1 GCA_026991065.1 Gemmatimonadota bacterium
CGATAGCCGCGTCGATGGAGACTTTCACCGGAGAGGTCAAGAGAAACCACCGCGCGGTCGTTCTCGACGTGGACATTGATCCGCATTGAAGGCCGGTCGACACTCACCGATGGCCGATCGCCCATCGCCTCCCGGAATTGATCGACGACAGCATCTTTGCTCTTCAGCGCACCAAAATGATCGTGCGAGATGCGGGAATTGCGGCTCTGGAAATCAACCGCGAAGGTGCCTTCCAGATCCAGGTGCCGACTCCAGTCGACTGTGCGAACACCGGCATAAAGTGCTTCGGGAGAAGCAGCATCGAAGCGCGCCAGGGGATACAGCACACGGTTGGCGACCCGCGACCACAGGCAAGCCCGGTAGGCAAGAGCAAGTTCCCCACGGAAAGCGACGCCCGCCCGCCGGACCTTGACCTGGCGGGCGCCCAGTTCCCGGAGTTCCTTTTCAAGGAGTGGCTCCATACCCAAAGCAGTAGTGGCAAAAAAAGCGAACATGGTGTTCTTCTTCGTGGCCGGTCGACGGCCATTGGGGCGCGAAAGAGGATCCCGGCAGAGCAATAGAAGATAGACCAGGATGAGGTTCTTTGCACTCTTCGCCCGATTCCGGCGATCTTCCCGGCCCAAAGCGGTCACCCGCCGGTAGAGTTGTTGGGCGGCCGAACTTGATCCGGCCGGCGCAGTTTTCGACCCCTGACCCGGTTTCATCGATCTGCCACTATACTGATTCGGCCTTTCCCGTCCGGTCGAGTCGCTGTCCACCTGAACCCCGCCAAACAACGCACCGTGCCCCCCTCATCCACGCCACTGCTTGCCGACGAAGCCATCACCGCCGCACTCGACCGTTTCGGCTACTCCGCTTTCCGTGGTGTACAGCGTCAAGCGATCGCGACCCTGCGCGATGTCGGCAAACTGCTACTGGTCGCCCCGACCGGTGGCGGCAAGAGTCTCGTTTATCAACTCCCCGCCTCACTTCTGCCGGGAACCACACTGGTCATCTCGCCCTTGATCGCCCTGATGCAGGACCAGGTGGATGCACTCAACGCACGGCGGATTCCGGCGACTTTCCTGGCTTCGTCACTCGATGATTCCGAGTTCGAGCGGCGCATGACCGGGGCGCGCCGGGGCGACTACAAACTCCTCTATGTGGCACCGGAACGGCTGATCAGTGGTTGGTTTCAGCGCTTTCTGGCAAGCCTCAACTGTCCGCTGGTAGCGATTGACGAAGCGCACTGCATCAGCGAGTGGGGACATGATTTCCGCCCTGAGTATCTGGAGATCCACAACACACTGCAAAACCTTCCCCAGGCGCTGGTCCTGGCGTGCACCGCAACGGCAACGCCGATCGTGCGCGACGAAATCGTCTCCCGGTTGGGGCTCGGCAGCAGCACGCCCCAGGTACTGGGAGGCTTTGCCCGGCCGAATCTGATCCTCCGGGCAACCGACGTTCAGTCCGCCAAAGAACGACGCCGTCTTACCGACGCTCAACTCCGGGAGGCGCTCGGAGCCCCCGACGAAGCAACCGGTACCGCCATCGTTTATGCCCCCACCCGCAAAACTGCCGAGGCAGAGGCCATGCGTCTGGCAGCGGCGAATTGGCGTTGTGATTTCTACCACGCCGGGCGCAGCGGCGCGGAGCGCACCGAGATTCAGCAGCGCTTCACCGGCGGCGACCTGGATGTCGTCGTCGCCACCAACGCCTTCGGCATGGGCATTGATCGTGCCGACGTGCGCGCAGTGATCCACCTGGCTCCGCCGGGATCGATTGAAGCCTTCTACCAAGAGGTGGGACGCGCCGGTCGCGACGGCAAGCCTGCCTGGGGGTTGCTCCTGACCTCGAATCAGGATTTTCCCTTGCGGCGACGGCTGCTGGAGATGCCGGTGGATGACCAGCCACCGGAGCGCGCGGTGGTCGAGCACAAGTGGAATCTCTTTCTCGAGCTGATGCGCTGGGCCGAAGGCGGAAGCTGCCGGCATGAGGCGATCCTGCGCTATTTCGGCGCGACCGAGATCGAGCCCGGCGGATGCGGACGTTGCGATGTCTGTACAACCATCCAGCGCGACCCTGAATATGACGCCGAAGAGGCGGCGATCATCGTCCGCAAAGCGCTTTGCGGCATCGCCCGGGTGCACCGCCGCTTCGGCCTGGGGGTGGCGGTCAAGATCCTGCGTGGAAAGGCGGATCTGCGCATCATGCGCGCCGGCTTGAATCGCGTCAGCACCTACGGAATCTTGCGCGACCATTCCGAGAGTTGGCTCATGAGCCTCCTGCGCCGCTGTGTAACGGCAGGCTGGGTGACCTTCAGTGGCGGGGATCGCCCGGTTGCCATTCTCACCCGCGAAGGCAGTGAAGTGATGTACGCGCAGCGACCGGCTCATCTCCTTCTGCCCCGCTCCAGCCCGCCATCGAAAAATGGCAAAAAACGAGAACCGCGGCCAACCGGCGGCGAAAACGCCTCCCGCTCCGCTCCACCGCAGGAGGGTCTGTCCAATGCCGATGACCAAGCTCTCTTCGAGGCCCTGCGGGCCCATCGCCTAAGACTCGCAAAGGCCCAATCGGTGCCACCCTATGTCGTGGCGAGTGATCGAACTCTGCGTGAAATCGCCGCCGCGCGCCCCGCCAGTCAAGCGGAGTTACTCCAGATCCACGGTATCGGTCCGGCAAAAGCGCAACAGTATGGGGCCGGGCTTCTGGAGGTTGTTACAAACTGGGCCGGCGCCTCTGAGGTCAACGATCCAGCATCGCCCGAACCTGTCGCAGAAGCCCCTCGCAGCTGAACGGTTTTTCGAGCAAGGCGCACTCCGCGGAATCCATCCCCTCGTGGATGATCACATCCGACGCATAGCCCGACATGTAGAGAACCCGAAGCCCAGGGCAGATCGCCGCCAGGGCAAGCGCGGTTTCCCGCCCATTCAGATCCGGCATCACGACGTCGGTCACCAGCAGGTCGATGGCAGCCCCAAACCCGCGCGCCATCTCCAGAGC
>JALXCG010000871.1 GCA_026991065.1 Gemmatimonadota bacterium
TGTTGCATGGGAGAGTAGTGGATATGTTCTATTTCCCCTTGTTTTCCGGGCGATTTCCCGAATGGGTTCCCTTCTGGGGCGGCCAGAATTTTCAGTTTTTCCGGCCGGTGTTCAATGTAGCCGATGCCGCCATCACAACAGGCGTATTCAGTCTGCTGCTTTTTCACCGCAACTTTTTTTCCGGCCACCCCGAAAAAAAAGAAAACAAAGAACAATCCGTAGCGCAAAGCGAGCCCCTTCCTACCGGTAGAACAGAATCCTGAAAGACTCCCCTTTTGAGAAATGGTTTCTCCCTTTGGGCAACTCCATGAAGGCATCGGCATCCACGAGGTTGGCCAAGTCGCCGGAGCCTTTACCCTCAATGGGGGTCGCTGTGAGTTGCCCGTCTTCGCCCCACCGACTCTTTACCTGTAAAAACTAAGTGCCGCCGCGCCGGAACTACGGCGTAACCGTGACCACCGCGGAATCGGAGTCGATCTCCGACCCGTCGCGGAAGATGGTCAAGGTTAGCGTGTAATCATCGACCGGGGCATCCCAGGGAACGGTGAGCGCGAGCGCCTTCAGGAGATCACTCTCCGGCGCCAGTGTCACCGGGTCGCCGGCGTAAAGCGGCAGGGTCTTGTCGACTGGACCGCTGATCACCAGCTGGGCTTCATCGAAATAGTTTTCCACCGTGCAACTGTTCACGACCTGGGCCTGGAAATTGATTGTTTCCTCCCACAGGGCCGTTTCCGGGACATCCAGGAGAAACACCTGAAGATCGCAGGCGTTGGGCACGATCTCTTCCCAGCGATAGCTGACACAGAGTTCGTAACCGCATTCCACCTCTTCGATGAACTCCAGCTTGTAGTAGTGCCCCTCTGGTGTGTAGAGCACGGCGATGTCGGAGAAAGGTACGTCGACGATGCCGCGGGAAAAGGTCAATCCGGGCAGATCATCCCACTGCACATCGGCGTAGGCCTCGGTGCTGTAGGCGATCTCTACCCACTGCTCACAGTTTGGGCCCACGCACTCATTCTGAAAAATGACCGCGTGCGGATCGAAGTAACCGTTGTACGCAAACTTGAAGTCCGCCGCGTCCGGCGGCATCTCCCACGGCTCGAGGATGTAGCTGGTTCCGGTTTCGAGATCCATCCAGCCGGTTTCATACGGCAGTTGGCTGATCGTTTCAGCCGAGGCCACGGCGGCCACGGCGAAGAGGGGAAGGAGAAGCGAAAGAAGAGCGCGAATTTGCACGGCAGAGCCTCCAATGGGGTGAGGTGAGGGGGGGCGTTGCCCGAAGAGTAACCTGGTACTGTGGTGATCACCCATTTCATGGCCGCGGTGTGCCTGCTGCCCGGAATCCGGCACTCCGCGCCCGTTGCAGCCGACTGCCGAGCGGGACTGCCCGACCCGCGGCGAACCGCTCCCGGTGGGCCGCGCCCGCGCCCATTTTGTGGCGCTCACGGCAGGCTGGAGCCGGGAGCCGGGGAGGGGTGGTGGAGCCGCATCTTCAGCATGAAGGGGGCTGGACGATGGGGCGTGTTGCGCCGGGGCGAGAGGCGCCGGGCGGCCGGAGAGCGTTACTGGTGCACCGACAAAAGGTCCCGTTCAGGATGCATGCCCGCGTCATTCCGCGCTCCCCACCAGGCCAGGATGCGCTGCGCCAGGCGGTTGGCGATGATGCGATGCCCCTTGGCGTTGGGATGGATCGGGTCGCCCGGCGCGAGGCGCAGTTGGTCGAGGCCGGCCGTGTCGAAGGGCACCAGCAGGTCCACGGTTTCGATGCCCGCCCGCTGCAACTCGTTGGTAACCAGCTCCTCCGCCGGACGCTGCGGCGGTTCCGCGCCGCCCTTGCCGCTCTCCAGCACCGGCACCACCGCGGCGAGCAGGGCGAAACCATGCTCCCGCCGCAGCTCGACCAGCCGCCGGAAGCAGTGGCGCAGGCGGCCGATGCGGGCCTCTTCGCGATACCAGGAGGAGGGCCAGGTGTCGGCGCAGCGCGCCATCTGCCGGTGCAGCGTGCCGTCCGGATCCTCCAGCGGGTCGATCAGGTGGGCGTAGTCGCGCTGAAACACCTGCGGATCGTTGCGAATCGCGGTGAATTGGGCCTGCCGCTGCTGGTCCGCGCGCATCACCAGCCACTGCGCGCAGCGCGAGTTGAGCGCGTGGGCCCGGCCGAGTCGTTCCAGGGTCTCCACGAAGTCCAGGTTGATCGTGTGCACGCCGGCGTCGTTCATGCAGTATTGCAGCACCACCAGGTCCGGCCGCAGCAGGTCGAGGCGACTTTCGAGCAGCGCGATCTCCTGCACCGTGTCATAGCCGGTCACCGCCAGGTTGAGCACTTCGGCGGAGGGGATCTGCTCGCGCAACTGTGTTTGCAGCAGCGCCGGGAATTCGCGCCCGGCCGGCAGGCGGTTGCCGAACGCGACCGAGTCGCCGATCACCAGAATTCGCGGGCGGCCGGGATGCGCCGGGTCCGGCTCCGGACCGCGGAAGCCGAGGCTGTTGATCGACACCCGCGTGCCCCAGGCGAGACCGCGCGCGCCCGGCCGCAATTCGTAGTGCAGGTCGGGCACGTCGGAGGGACGCAGAAACGCGCCGCGCCCCTGCCGCATGGCGGAGAAGGGGTCGTAGCCGGCGATTCGCAGGGCGACCTCGAGGAGCAGCAGCGGCAGCAGAAACGCTAGGCCGATGGTGGCCAGGCGCAGCATCCAACGCCGCCGGGAACTGCTTTTGGAGATCATGAGGCGCAAGCATAACGCGCCGGGTCGCCGGGAGTCGCATTTTTGGGATCGAGTTCCGCGTCATCCCGCAGCCGGCTCCGGCCGGATTCGCGCCGGCGGCATCCTCCCCACTCTCGCCGAACCGGCTCGCCGGCACCGGGCCGGGAACCCGCGCCGGCTTGGCCGCGATCCCTGGGCTGCGCACCACTCTCGCCGGTTGCCCCACTGGGGGCGCCCGGAGCCGGCTTCTTGCGGAGGAGCGGAGCGCTTTGGCT
>JALXCG010000872.1 GCA_026991065.1 Gemmatimonadota bacterium
GTGCGCGGGGAGTGGGAGGGCGGAAGCGGTGCAGCGAAAAAGGAGGCGCCGGGAATCACCTTCGGGCCGCTCGGGATCGAAGTTGATCCCGGCTTCGAGACCGCTTGTTCGGGTGAGGTCATTGCAGTTTCCGCAACATCCGGGGCCGGCCGACCGCGGCGGACAAGCGCGATTCGGCCCGGTGGGATTCTGCCGGGGCCTCGCGCCTCCGGTGGATCTTTGTTAGGCTGGATGGCAGGTAGTCAGAGTTCGCGCCGTCACCCCGAGCCGGAGAAGGCCATGACAGGGTTCATCCATCCACGCCGCATCCTTGCGGCGTTCGCCGTCGTCCTCCTGCCCATCGCCGCCAGGGCCATTCCCGGCGCGGGCCCGGGCGCCTGCTTCGACCGGAATTGCATCGAGAGTTGGTCTCGCGCGGCTGATCCGGAGGGCGGGGAACCGGGCGCGGGGCTTCTTGCCCGGGTTCTTTCGGCGCCCGCGGTTCGGGCGCGGCTGGCGGCCCTCCGCGAGCGGGGCTTCGCGGTCGATCCGGCCTCGGCGGTGGTGGTTCGGGTGGACCGTCGCGGGCAAGCGCTGGCGCGGCTCGAGGGCGAGGGCTCGGTGTTCGGGGAGGGCGCGAGCGCGGGCGGCGCGGAGCACAGGCTCTCGCTGCTGGCGTTGCCGCTCAACGAAACCGACCCCGCCTGGCTCCTGGAGTTTGCGTTTTCCGCTGATGGGCAGCGGGTGGTGCGGCTGTCGGTGGGAACGATGGATGGCCGGGCGATTTCGTTCTTTCCGGGGTCGGGGCTGCGCCGGGAGTTCTCGTTCCCCGGTCTCATGGAAGAGGATCCTCCCCAGGCATCGCCCGGGTGCACCCGGTGCGTGGTGCGTGAATGCCTCTGGGGGGACGCCTGGTGCTCCTGGGCCACGACGCTGCTGATCAACTGCGGGGACTGCTGGAGCGGTGTCGACTGCAGGGATTGTTTCATCGCGATTGCCCATTCGGTCGTCTGCAACCTGATCAACTGCGATGCCTGTGCCGATCAGTGCTCCGACCTTGAGCCCCCGGTGCCGATCGGCATGACGACCATCCCCGCCGGCATCTTCATCCAGGGAGACGGCGGCGCCTGGTGCGGCGTGGAGGAGCGCGAGGTGACGCTCACCCACGATTTCTTCCTGGCCACGACCGAGGTAACCAACGAAGAGTATCGCGCGATGCTGCAGTGGGCGTATGACCAGGGGTATGTGACGGCGACGGTTGAGACTGTGACCGATGCGCTGGGCTCGGGTCAGGAGCTGGTCGATCTCGACGACGAGGATTGCGAGATCACCTTCGATCCGGAAACGAGAACCTTCGGGCTGCGGCAGGTGGACTACGCGCTGACCCACGCCTACCCGCTCGGCTACGACCCGGCGGACCATCCGGTGAAGAAGGTGACCTGGTATGGGGCGGCGAGCTACTGCGACTGGCTCTCGCTCGCCGAGGGGCTGCCCCGCGCCTACGATCACTGGACCTGGATCTGCGGCGATGGCGATCCCTACCTGGCAAGGGGCTACCGTTTGCCGACCGATGCGGAGTGGGAGTATGCGGCACAGTGGAACGATGAGCGGATCTTTCCCTGGGGAGATGAGGTTCCCACCTGTTCCCGGGCAAACTTCCACGACAACGGCTTCTGCGTCCACTGGACTTCTCCGGTCGGCAGCCATCCGGCCGGTGCGCAGCCGAACCTCGCGGATCCGATCCACGACCTGTCGGGCAACATTTTTGAGTGGGTGAACGATCGCTGGGAATGCAGCCTGGGCAGTTCCCCGGAGACCGATCCGCAGGGGCCGAGAAACGGCTCCTTCCGGGTCTTGCGGGGTGGCAGTTGGCACAGCCCCGCTTCCTTCCTGCACGCCTCCACCCGCTACGCCGACAGGCCCGGCTTCAGCAGCAGCACCGTGGGCTTCCGCCTTGCCAAGTCGGTCGGCCGCAGGATGGCGGCGGCGGAACGGCAGACGACGCAGTTACCGCCGGCGAACACAGAATAGATAGTCAAAATCCGCGCCGTAACCCCAATCAGGAGAAGGCCATGACATGGTTCACCCAGCCCCACCGCTTCCTTGCGGCGTTCGCCGTCGTCCTCCTGCCCGCCGCCGCCGCGGCGATTTCCGGCGCGGGCCCCGACGCCTGCTTCGATCGGAGTTGCATCGAGGGCTGGTCGCGCGCGGCCGATCCAGAGGGCAAGGAGCCGGGCGCGGGGCTTTTTGCCCGGATCCTTTCGGCGCCCTCGACCCGCGCGCGTCTGACGGCCCTTCGCGAGCGGGGCTTCGTGGTCGATCCGGCCTCGGCGGTGGTGGTTCGGGTGGACCGCCGCGGGCAGGCGCTGGCGCGGCTCGAGGGCACCGGCTCGGTGTTCGGAGAGAGCGTGGGCACGGCCGGCGCGGAGCACCGACTCTCGCTGGTGGCGTTGCCGCTCAGCAGAGTCGACCCGGCCCTGCTCCTGGAGTTCGCGTTCTCCGCCGACGGGCAGCAGGTGGTGCGGCTGTCGGTGGGAACGATGGAGGGTCAGGCGATCTCGTTCTTTCCGGGATCGGGGTTGCGCCGGGAGTTCTCGTTCCCCGGGCTCATGGCGGAGAACCCTCCCCGCGCGACCCCCGCGTGTGCTCAGTGCGTGATCAATGAGTGTGTCTGGGGGGAGGCCTGGTGCTCCTGGGCCACGACGCTGCTCATCACCTGTGAGGATTGCTGGAGTGGTGTCGGCTGCGTCGATTGCTTCATCGGCATCGCCCAATCGATCGTCTGCAACCTGATCAACTGCTTCGTCTGTGAGAAGAAGTGCGCCGACGTAGAGCCCCCGATACCGATCGGCATGACAACCGTTCCCGCCGGTATCTTCACCCAGGGGGACGGCGTCGCCTGGTGCGGCGTGGAGGAGCGCGAGGTGACGCTTACCCACGATTTTTTCCTGAGCGTGACCGAGGTGACCAACGAGGAGTATCGCTCGATGC
>JALXCG010000873.1 GCA_026991065.1 Gemmatimonadota bacterium
GCAAGCGCATCTCCATGTTTTCGTCGGTTCCCAGCCCGGCTCCGCCACCACAGCAGAAGGTCTTTTCTCGGATGGTGTTCTCCGGCATTTCGAAGAAGTGGTTGCATACCTTGCGAATCACATAACGCGGCTCTTCGAAGATTCCCATTGCGCGCGCCGGGTTGCAGGAGTCATGAAACGTGATTCGGATGTGGTCATTTCGAGTGGGATCGATAGGGATTTTTCCGTGCTTGAACAGATCCGCAGTAAACTCGGTAATGTGGATCATCTTGGTGGAGGCGGCCTGGTCGAAGCGAGTCCCCGTGATCGGCGAGACAGGTACTTCAAGGAAGTCTGCCGGCCCATTCATGGTATCCATGTACTGATTGATGACTCGCCACATGTGGCCGCATTCTCCCCCCAGAATCCATTTGACCCCGAGTCTCTTGGCCTCGGCATAAATCTTGGCGTTCAAGTTCTTCATCGCTTCATGCGACGTAAATAACCCGAAGTTTCCCCCGTCGGATGCATAGGTGCTAAATGTGTAGTTCAGGCCCAATTCATGAAAGAGCATCATATAGCCCATGCAGGTGAAGGTCCCCGGTTCGGCCAGAAAGTCCCCGGATGGGGTGACGAAAAGGATGTCCGCACCCCGTTTGTTGATGGGGATGTCCACCGCAATGCCGGTGATCTCTTCGATATCCTCGGCAAAGAACTCCAACGTATCCTTGAGACCGTGAGGTTGGATCCCCAGATGATTGCCGGTCCGAGTGCAGTTCGCGACTGGTTCCAAGATCCAATTCACGTTGAGGCCGAGAAGATGGAGAAGCTCTCGCGCCAGCATGGTGATTTCGGCCGTGTCGATCCCATAGGGACAAAATACGGAACATCGCCGGCATTCAGTACATTGATAGAAGTAGTAGAACCACTCCTTGATGACTGCGGTCGTGAGTTCGCGCCCTCCCGCGAGCCTACCGAGAATGCGGCCCGCCGCTGTGAACTCTTTGCGATAGATGGAGCGAAGTAGCTCCGCCCGCAGAACGGGCATGTTCTTGGGGTCTCCGCCACCAATGTAGAAGTGACACTTGTCGGCACATGCGCCGCAGCGCACGCAGATGTCCATGAACACGCGGAGGGAGCGGTATTTTTCAATGCGCTCCCGGAGACCGTCGATGATGATCTGCTTCCAGTTTTCGGGAAGCTTCCAGTCCTCGTCCTCCGGCGCCCATTGTCTTGGATTGGGCATGCCGAGGTATTCGACGTTTTTGGCTTTTGCCGGGTAGATAAAGGAGCCCGGGCGCATGTCCACCGGCGTGTCCATCCAGTCGGTTTCCGGTGGTGTGGTCCTGACGGATGAAAGCTCTTCGATGTCGTAGTAGGAAACCTCGTCCGGCGTGGGTTTGGTGGTCATGGCCTACTCCTTGTCCACGGGAATTCCAGCGGCCTTCATCTTCTCACGGAATTCATCTTCGTAATCAGCATACGAATGGATCTTCGCTGGGGTCGACCAGGGATTGATGTGGCGCTTGATGCGGTTATTGTTCGCGAGGTTGCGCGTCGGGCTCAGGAAGACCCCACCGGCGTGCATCAGCTTGCTGAATGGGAAGTAGGCGAGGAGGGCCGAAACCAGGAGAATGTGTGCGTAAAACAGCCAATGGGCGTTGGTCTTGCTCTGTGGTGAGAATGCGACCAGGCTCATCATCATGGTCTTGATCGAGACAAGGTCATCCTTGACGAAATGCCTGAGGGTAAGGCCGGAAGCGGCGATCGCGATGAGGAGAAGAAGAGGGAAGTAGTCCGCAGCCAGGGAGATGTAGCGCAACTGTGGCGATGCCAGGCGCCGGCCCAGAAGAAAGAGCAGGGCGCCGAGCATCACAACGCCGGTCAGAAGAATGCCCGGAACGCCGATCCGCAAGAAGCTGTCGAGTGAGGCGAGCCCGGTGATTGGGCCAGGAACCGGCGTGAAAAAGAACCGCAAGTGCCGCAGGATGACAATGAAAAAGCACCAATGGAAGAGCATGGCGCCGGCCCAAAGTGATTTTGCGGGCGCATAGGTGACGTTGCCGCCGGGGTGAACCTTTGCCGTGATGTTGCGGAAGAGCGAACGGAAGAAGAGAACCTCCAGAGCCATGCGGACCAGAACTTGGAATCCGGTTTGCGGATTCTCAAAACGATCATGATGCAGCCAGGGGAGCGATCGCTGTTGGCCGCAGGTGGTTGGAATTCGGAAGGGAACCGGCGCACTTCCCCACTGCACCACGCGGTAGATAAAACCGCCGACGAAGAGCGCCAATGCAGCATAGGGAATAACCACACCGAAAAGAGTGCGCAGGCCGAGGATTTCAATTCCGACGAAAGCCGACGCAATAAGGGCGGCCACTGCAACCAGAGGAATGAAGAGTTTCATCCTTTGCATCTTTCTTCGGAGAAGGCCAGGTTCAGTGAATCGGGTTCTTCCCAGGCACGTCGATTGATGTTGATCAGCGTACTGACCCGCCGTTTGATCTCGCCTACTCGAATGTCGGCGATTCTCGCTTGTTGTCGCGAATAGGAGTCGAACGCCAGGAGCAACAAACGGTCGATCCGATCGGAACAAAGAGCCGAAGAGGAACTCGGCGGTGCGATGTTCGCAGCATCCAGAACTTGTTTCAGGCGGGGAATGAACGCCAACGCTTCCGACGGCGGGATGCCTTGGATACAGAGCACCTCCGTCAAGCAATCGAGACTATCCGCTGTTTCCGCCAGCTCAACACCATCCGCCAGGGCGTCGAAGATCTTGGGCAACTCTGTCGCCAGCGCATGCCCGATCGGGTTGTCAAATGGATCGGCCTTGGTCTTGAAGAATGAGCGAGACTTGAGCGGAAAGAGTTCCAGCGCTACATTGATCCACTCATCGACGACCTGGGTTCGCTGGGCATTGGTGATGCTCTTCACCTCGATTCCTCCCATGGGTAGCGCGAGGATGCGTGACTTCGCCACGCAAGCGGA
>JALXCG010000874.1 GCA_026991065.1 Gemmatimonadota bacterium
GTGGCGGTAGTTCTGCTGGCTGCCGCTGCGGCGTTTTTTCTCGGTCTGCGGACCGATCTGTTCAGTGGAGTTGAGCGCGCGGTCGCGGTACTGGTGGTGACCTGCCCCTGTGCGCTGGGGCTGGGGTTGCCCCTGGGGCGTGAACTGGCGCATGTTGCACTCCGCCGCCTGGGTGTGCTGCTGCGGCGGGATAGCTTCCTTGATCGCGCTCTGCAGGTGCGCAAAGTGGTTTTTGATAAGACCGGCACTCTCACCCGTGGCCGTTTGCAGTTGGCGGCCGGTTCGGAGATGGTGTTGCAAGCGCTGAGCGAGAGTGAACGCATCGTTCTTCACGGCATGGCGAGTCGCTCCTCGCATCCGGTAAGTCGCTGTGTGGCGGACTGGTTCGATCGCAAGGGACGTTTGGTGGCGGCGGAAAAAGGTGTTTCCGGAACTCTTTCGGTGCGTCTTGATGGTATAGAAGAGATCCCCGGTTCTGGGTTGCGGCTGGTTGACGGAGGTCACGACTACCGTTTTGGCAGCGCGAAGTTTGCGCTTGGGGGAGAGGTGGATCCGGCGGAATCGCCGGAGGCGCGCGCAGTTGTTTTTGCGGTTGATGGGAAAATGCGGGCGCGGCTCTCGGTTGAAGAGGATCTGCGGCGCGATGTTGCCGCCGAGGTCAGAGCCTTGCGCGCGGCGGGACTGGATCTCTATATCTACAGTGGCGATTCACAGGCGCGCGTTGAAGAGGTTGCCCGTGAGTTGCAGATTGCGCCGGACCACTGCCGCGGGGAGCTTTCGCCCGAGGCAAAAGCAGCGGCGGTGCGGACTCTGGATCGGCACGACACGATGATGGTCGGCGACGGGCTCAACGATAGCCTTAGCTTTGACGAAGCCTACTGCACCGCAACCCCGGCGGTGGATCGGGCGGTTCTGTCGCAAAAAGCAGACCTCTATTTTCTTGGCGACGGGATCAGTGCGCTGCGCCAGTCCATCGCCACCGCGCGTCATCTGCGGCATGTGCAGAACGGCAATCTCTGGTTCGCCGCGATCTACAACGCCGCGGCGATCCTGCTCTGTCTCATGGGCTGGGTCCGGCCGGTGGTTGCGGCGGTGCTCATGCCGCTCAGTTCTGTCTCCATCGTTTTGCTCACCGCGCAGCGGATGAATGCCGGGAGGCCGCGATGGATATCCTGATCGTTACTTTATTCGTCAGTTTGGTACTGGTGGTAGTCGGCGTAGTGTTCTTTGTCATTCGCCTTCGGCAGGGCGACCTGGAACATGGCGACCGGCTCTCTCTCCTCCCCCTGGAGGAGGATGAGAATCCTCCTCCCGAGGCCGGATCCGCGGCCGATGGACAAATGCTCCCAAAATGAAAGGCGCGACCTTTATGCAATCAACGAACCCGGTGACCCGACGTGTCGTTTACGACGACGCGATTGTTCGGGCATTCAGCCTCGCCACGATCATTTGGGGTGCCGTAGGCATGCTGGTCGGGGTGATCATCGCAAGTCAGCTTTCATTCTGGCAAATGAACTTCCATACGAGTTGGCTGCAGTTTGGCCGGCTGCGGCCCTTGCACACGAACGCCGCGATCTTTGCCTTTGTCGGCAACATGATTTTTGCCGGGGTCTACCACTCCACGCAGCGCCTGACTCGTGCCCGCATGGCCTCGGACCTATTGAGCTGGGTACACTTCTGGGGCTGGCAGTTGATCATTGTCGGAGCGGCGCTGACGCTGCCTCTGGGGCTGACGCAGAGCAAGGAATACGCCGAGTTGATATGGCCTTTGGATCTCGCGGTCACCGTGATCTGGGTTGTATTCGCGGTCAATTTTTTCTGGACCCTCGCGGTTCGCAATGAGAAGAACCTCTACGTCGCACTATGGTTTTACATCGCCACCATTGTGACGATCGCGGTTCTTTATATTGTCAATAACCTGCAGTTGCCCACCGATCTTCTGCACAGCTACTCGGTGTACACCGGTGTTCAGGATGCGCTGGTACAGTGGTGGTACGGGCACAATGCGGTTGCATTCTTCCTGACCACGCCAATCCTCGGCATCATGTATTACTACATGCCCAAGGCGGCGGAGCGGCCGGTTTACTCCTACCGTCTTTCCGTGGTCCACTTCTGGACCCTGATCTTTCTCTACATCTGGGCCGGTCCGCACCATCTGCTGAACACCTCGCTGCCCGACTGGGCGCAAACCCTGGGGATGATCTTCAGCCTGATGCTTTGGGCTCCCTCCTGGGGAGGCATGCTCAACGGCCTGCTCACGCTGCGCGGTGCGTGGGACAAACTGCGCACCGATCCGGTGATCAAGTTTTTCGTGGTGGCCATTACTTTCTACGGCATGTCCACCTTTGAGGGCCCACTGCTCTCCATCAAGAGCGTCAATGCTCTTGGTCACTACACCGACTGGATCATCGGGCATGTCCACTCTGGCGTCTTGGGTTGGAACGGCTTCATGGCCGCGGGCATGCTCTACTGGCTGGTGCCGCGGATGTGGAACACCAAACTCTATTCGAAGCGTTTGGCAGAGGCGCATTTCTGGGTTGGAACCCTGGGAATCCTGCTCTATGTGGTGTCGATGTGGATCAGCGGCGTGAGCCAGGGGCTCTTCTGGCGCGCCATGGATGCTGAAGGCTTCCTCAAATACCCCGACTTTATCGAAGGTTTGTTGGCGTCGCGCTTCATGTATCAGATGCGTCTGATCGGTGGGTTGGCCTACTTCTCCGGTTGGATCATGCTGATTTACAACATGGTCGCGACCATTCGATCCGGTGCGCCGAAAGAGGTCGCGATCGAGGTGCCGGTGCTGGACAAGAGCGGTCCGGGTTTCCTGGCACTGGTGTTCTCGCCTCCAGTCCTGGTTGCTACTCTGATTATTGTTGCCAGCGTCATTCTGGGAGTATCCGGCGTGGTGACCAGCATTGTTACGCTGGTCCTGGTGGAACTGTTGGTCCTGGCGCTGGTGATCGG
>JALXCG010000875.1 GCA_026991065.1 Gemmatimonadota bacterium
CCTTCACCGCTTCCCTCCACATCCTCCCATACCCTTCCCGCCCAAGACCAAGCTCCAGGGGCTCCGGAGCAGGAGCACCCTTCGCACCACAGCCCGGACCAGCGACAGCCGCCCCCCCGGAAAGCGCACTTCGACCCCAACACCACACACACTGCAAGCCGCATCCGGAAGCGCCGGGCTCCCCCTTGCCACAAGAGATCACGGGTCCCCCGCGCGGGCGATCGGTGATGGAATCGCCCGGCTTGGGATCTTGATGCGTACTCACTGCGCGACGTTCCGCACCCCTCTCTGCATTGATCTCCGCCCCGCGGGTCCTGGAACGGCAACCGGCTTCCAGCGGGCTCCGCACTGCAATGCTGAAGCAGGCCCGGACACGGACCGCGAAGGCCGATGCGCTAGGAGCCCGGCCCGGGCTGCTCCCACGCCCGCACAGTGAATCGACGCGCACGGGCGGGAGCGGAAGGCCGGAAGATGAGCCGAGAGCTGGGATCGGCGGGCTGGGCGCAGGTTCGGCCAGGAGGGATTTCGGGGGGAGGCATCCTGCTCTGGTGGGCTTGGCGCACGGGTCCGGATGGGCCTGCAGAGATGCGTTGAAAAAAGGACTAATATGAGAGGAGTGGCGACCTGGACCCAAGACGCTCGACAGGTGAGCCGAAGGTTGCGCCGCGGGTGGTGAGTCGCTAAGTTTCGGTGTTCGCTGGTTCTCTTGTTCTGGTCCTGTTGGTGGCGGCCACGGGTCGCTTCGGAGCGTTCTATGTCTTTGTTGCGTAAGTGTTTGTTTTTTGTTCCGGGGCTCTTGGCGGTGGCGCTGGGCGCGGCGACGGCAACGGCCGAGGTGAATTGGAAGAGCGACTGGGATGCGGGGCTCAAGGAGGCGGCGGCGCGCAACACGATCGTGATGGCGGATGTCTACACAGATTGGTGCAAGTGGTGCAAGGTGTTGGATGCGCAGACGTTTCAGGATGCGCGGGTGGCCAAGAAGCTGGCCGAGCTGGTGACGGTGAAGATCAATGCCGAGAAGGGGGCCGGGGTTGAGCTGCGCAAGCGTTTCAATGTGAGCGGCTTTCCGACGGTGCTTTTTGTTGACGCCAAGGGTGAGGAGATCGATCGGATTACCGGCTTTTTGAAGGCGGAGCCGTTTCTTGCGCGGCTGGAGCAGATCCGCAAGGGCGAGGGGACTTTTGGTGATCTGAAGCGGCGCTCGGCGGCGGCGCCGAAGGATCTGGGGCTGGCGATGGCGTTGGCTGCCAAATACCAGGAGCGGGGCGATCGGGCGGAGGCGCTGAAGCTCTATGACCGGGTTCTGGCGGCGGATCCGGAGAACAAGCAGGGCTATGCGGCGGCGATCCATTTGGGTCAGGCGCGGGCGAGTCTGGCGGCGCGGGATCAGGCCGGGGCGCTGATCAGCCTGGAAAAGGTGACGACTCTTTCCGATCCGGATGCGATGCGCGAGGCCTATCCGGCGCTGCGGCGGCTCTATTTGTTGCGCAACCGGCAGGCGGATATCGACAAGCTGCATGATCGTGTGACCGCGCTGCTCAAGGATGATCCGGCGGTGATGAATGATGTCGCGTGGTTCTATGCGTCGCGGGATGAGCGGTTGGACGAGGCGCTGGGCTGGGCCCAACACGCGGTGGAGTTGGCGCCGGAGGATACGTCGATTCTTGATACGCTGGCGGAGGTGCAGTTCCGCCGCGGCGAGCAGGCGGCGGCGGTGAAGACGATCGAACAGGCGCTGGCGCTGGAGCCGGAGTCGGATTATCTGCAGCGGCAGTTGGCGCGGTTCAAGGGCGGCGCGGCGGGGGCCGACAAGGGGGCGCCGGACGCGGGCGGCAGCAACTCTTGAGCTTTGTAGAGAGTTTGCCGCCACCGCTGGCGGAGGTGGCGGAGCGGATGATGGCGGCCCCGGCAGGGGCGTTGCGGCGAGATCGGGCGGCGCTCTTTTTCGAGACGGCGCTGCGGATGACGGCGCTGGCGGCGACGGCGCGCTATCTGCATTTGGCGCGGCATGTGCATCAAAATGATGGTCCGGCGGCGCATGAGACGCGGGTGGCGGACGTGCTGCAACTGCTGGGCTCGGGCAGGTTGCGGCCGTGGCTGGATCTGCTGCATGGGTCGCTGGAGTATCTGCGGGCGCACGGTGATGAGGTGCTGATTCCGGGGCTGCATACGCTCTTTTTTGGCATGCGCAAGCCGGCGGAGGATGCGCTGGTGCGGCTTCATGGGCTGCTTCTGGAGGCGAGTGGAGCGGAAGCGCCGCCGGTGATCACGCTGGAGCGGGTGGCGCAGCTCTTCGCCGAGGCCCGGGACGGCGATCAGGGGCGGCCGGCGTTCTTGCCACAGGTCGATCCGAAGCTGCTTGGTGAGCAGCTTTTGGCGGCGATGGTTCTGCTCGGCGAAGGGCTGGCGGAGGCGCTGCCCTGTCTGCCGGCGTCGATGGTTGGGCAGGAGAGCTTCCCGACCCGCGCCTGGCTGCGCCTGCTCACGGCTTCGGGGCGGCCGGCGTCGGACCTGGTGGAAGTGTTGCCGGCCGGCGGGGTGGGATTGCCGCCGCCGGGGCATTTGGTGATGGTCTGCCGGGGGGCGGATGAAGCGCCGGTGGACTTGATGGATCTGCATCCTTTCGCCGTGCTGCGCGATGCGTTTGTGTGGGTGCTGGACGGGCAGGGGGAGGAGGGGGTGCCGCGCTACGCCTGCCCCGGGTTGGGGATTGTGGATGGCGCGGCGCCGGTGGTTCCGGAGGTGGATTTTCTGGGGCGCTATCGGTCTTATATTTAAATCATATTTTCTCGGTCATCCCATATCAAAATGGTTATGGTTTTTGTTTTTAGTTCTTCCCGTTATGTTGCTGTTTTTAAAGGTGCCTTTTTAAAAGTTGGTCGGTAACCGTAATGAGCATGAGACGGAAAACATTTTTTCATACCTGATGAATTTCTTTTTT
>JALXCG010000876.1 GCA_026991065.1 Gemmatimonadota bacterium
TCATCGTTGGTTTCCCGATCAAGGTAGGACTCGGCCTGCTGATCGCGGTCCTCTCCCTGCCCTTTTTCGCCGCCGCTTTCCAGGTCGCCTGGCAAACCGCCGAGAGGGATGCGCTGACTCTGCTGATGGCATTTTCGGGGGTGTAGCCCATGGCGGAACAGAGTGCCCAGGAAAGGACTGAGCAAGCAACACCGCGCAAGGTGGAGAAGGCGCGCCAAGAGGGGCAGGTCGCGCAAAGCCCCGAGGTCGGCTCGGTCGCAGTGCTGGGAGCCGCGGCCTTCGCCTTCTGGGCGTTCCGGCAGATGACCGGCGACACCCTCATGGCTCTCATGCAAACTGTCTGGATCCGCGCTTTCGAGATCGACCTGACGGAACTCGCCAACCGCAACAGCGCGGTCCTGGCTTTCGCCCTCATGGCCAAGGTGGCGGGTCCCTATATGGTGACGTTTGCTCTGGTCGGCCTTGCCGCGAGCGTTGCCCAGGTCGGCTGGCATGTATCGGGCAAAGCGCTCCAACCCAAATTGGAAAAGCTTGACATCATCAAGGGGATGTCCCGCCTGGTGAGCAAGCGCTCGGCAATGGAGCTGCTCAAGTCGGTCGCCAAGATCGCGATCTTGGCCAGCGTCGGATACTGGACCATCGCCGGGCGACTCTCCGCTCTGCCCGCGTCGGCCGACGCCAGCCTGGGGCTCTTTCTCTTTCTGGCCTGGGACCTGGTCTCCACCCTCTTCCTGCGGGTGCTGGTCGCGCTGCTCCTGCTCGCGATCCTCGACTACGCTTTCCAGCGCTGGCAAACCGCCGAGGATCTCAAGATGACCCGACAGGAGGTTCGCGACGAAATGAAGGAGACCGACGGAGATCCCCACGTCAAGAGCCGCATCCGCCGCCTGCAGCAGGAGATGGCACGCCGGCGAATGCTCCAGGCCGTTCCTGAAGCAGATGTCGTGGTCACCAATCCGACCCATTTCGCCGTGGCTCTGAAATATGCCGGCGGCAGCGATCCCGCGCCCCGCGTGGTGGCCAAGGGGGCCGATCTGATCGCCCACCGCATCAAGGAGGTCGCCAACGAAGCCGGGGTTCCGGTGATCGAGGATCCGCCCACGGCGCGCGCACTCTATCGTCTCTCCGACATCGGCAGTTTCATTCCGCAAGAGCTGTACGGCGCGGTCGCGGAGATTCTTGCCCTGGTCTACCGTCGCAAGCAGGCAGCCCGCGGCTGACTGTCGGTTTTCGCTCTCGGCTCCTCCGGGTTATGCTGAAGATTCGATGCACGCGCCACGCCTCTTCATCGCTGCGCAGTGCATTCGGTGCCAGCGCTCCTTGTTCCCATTCCTACCCCGCACTCTTCCCCGTGTCCTCCCCCCACCCGATCGATCTCACCCGGATTCTGGATGCCGCGCGCGCCGGCGACGAAGCCGCCGCGCGCGAGGTCTGGAGCCATGTCTACGGTGAACTCCACGCTCTGGCCGCGATCAAGCTCGCCCACAACTCCCCGCACCACACTCTGCGGCCCACCGACCTGGTCCACGAGGCCTATCTGAAACTCGGCGGCAGCGAGGAGATGCAGTGGCAGAACCGTGCCCATTTTTTTGGCGCCGCCGCCCGCGCCATGCGCAACATACTGGTCGATCATGCCCGCCGCCGCGCGGCGCTCAAACATGGCGGAGGACAACGCCGCGTCTCGCTCAGTGAGGTCGGCGCAGCACCGCACCAGGCGCACGATCCGATCGACATTCTGGCCCTCAACCGCGCCCTGGATGAACTCGCGATGCACGACCCGCGCGCCGCACGGCTGACCACCCTGCGCTACTTCGCCGGTCTGACCGTGGCAGAAGCCGCGAATACCCTCGGCATCTCCACCGCGACCGCCGAGCGCGACTGGCGCTATGCTCGCGCTTGGCTCCACCGCCAAGTCACCACTACTCCGGCGCCTCCCCCTGCCAGCCAATGACCGACCCGGCCGCCCCGCCCCCCTCCGGCGAGCGTCAGCAACTCCTGAAGCAGCTCTTTCTGCACGCGATCGAATTGTCGCCCGCGGCACTCGACGGCTTCCTCCGCGCCCAGCAAAAACGTGACCCCGAACTGGCGGCGGAGTTGGAAGCACTCCTGGCCAGCGACCATGCTGTTCGCGCCGGGGAACGCCCTCCCCGCCTCGGCGCCTTCGAGATCATCGAAACCATCGGCGAGGGCGGCATGGGGGTCGTCTATCTGGCGCGCCAGGCATCGCCGGTGTGCCGTTTGGTCGCGCTGAAAGTGATCCGCGCGGAGATGGCAAGCGCCGAGAATGTCGCCCGGTTCATCAGCGAACGCCAAGCCCTGGCCCTGATGACCCACCCGTACATTGCCCGGGTTTTCGATGCCGGTGCCACGCCCGACGGCGAACTCTATATCGCCATGGAGTTCATTCCCGGTCTACCAATCAACGCCTACTGTGACCATCACAAGCTCGACCTCGATGCCCGCCTGGAACTCTTCGCCGGAGTCTGTGATGCGGTCCAGCACGCTCACCAGAAAGGGGTGATCCATCGCGATCTCAAGCCCAGCAACATTCTGGTCATGAGTGTCGATGGACGCCCGGTACCCAAGATCATCGACTTCGGCGTCGCCCGGGCGATCGGTTCCAGTCGCGCTTCCGGCACTCCCCCCGAGCCCTCCTCATCGCCGCTCGACACCCCCGCATCGCAAGCCGCCACGCGGGCCGGCACAATTCTCGGAACACCGGAGTACATGAGTCCGGAGCAAGCCGGCATGGAGCCCCTTGACATCGATACACGGACCGATGTCTACGCACTGGGCGTAATCCTCTATGAGCTGCTCACGGGTGACTTGCCGCCGCAGCCACTGCTCAACGACCACGACCACGACCACGACCGCGGCAACGCCGGCGCCGCCCCGCGGCGAAGCCACACAGCGCTCCCCCCCTCCCCCAGCAGCCGCTC
>JALXCG010000877.1:0-682 GCA_026991065.1 Gemmatimonadota bacterium
CCGCTGCGGGCGGGAGAGGACGAGCCGGAATACTGGGCTCCGGCGCAGAGCGCCAGCGGCGGCGGCATCGATTTCGAGTTGCGCATCCGCGGCCGCGATTGCGGGGTCTGGCACCTGCCGCTGGCGGGTGATTTCAATCTGCGCAACGCCCTCGCTGCGCTGGCGCTCTGCGAGGGGTTGATCCGCCCATCTCATGGTTCTGGCGCCGCGGCGTCGGATCCGGCTCTGCCGTTGGTGTCGGCGGGGCCGCCGTCAGCGGCGTCCGGAGGGGCTGAGGCACTCACGGCGGGCCCACCGGCCGGGCCCGTTGCCGCTACTGGCGACCGCTCTGCTCCTGTGGGAGCGGAAGCGCTGCTGCGCCAGGCCCTGGCACAAGTCCGCGGGCCGCGCCGCCGCCTGGAGTTGCGCGGCGAAGTGGGCGGCATCCGGGTGTACGACGACTTCGCCCACCACCCCACGGCCGTCGCCGCCGCCATCGGCGCGCTGCTGCCGCTCACGCGGGGGCGGTTGATCGCGGTTCTCGAGCCCCGCTCCTGGACCCTGCGGCGGCGGGTTTTTGAAACCGAAGTCGCCACCGCCCTGGCCGCCGCGGATGAGTCGCTGTTGGCGCCGGTCTATCTGCCGGAGCGCCTCGCCGCCGAAGAGCGGCTGCGGCCGGAGCGCGTAGTGGAGAAAATTCAAG
>JALXCG010000877.1:692-2935 GCA_026991065.1 Gemmatimonadota bacterium
CGGCTCGGTGGGTGATCTGATCGAAGAGATTCTGCGGATCGTGCGTCCCGGCGACGCCATTCTGGTGATGTCCAACGGTGGTTTCGAGGGGATCCACCAGCGGCTTTTGCGCCGGCTCGCCGCTGCTTCGCCCAACCCGCCTTCGTCACCCTGAGGCAGTGACCGCGGCGAGCCCGGTGCCGTCGCATCCCGGCGCACCGCGGCGCTTGCTCCGCCGGCCGCAAGCACAAGCGGGAGCAACCGCGAAGGTCACTCCCGCTCCGCTCAGTTGCAGGGCTGCAACTCAGTCAACGTGTTGCCTGCCTTCATCCGGCGCTACCACCAGGGTCGCGGGGCGCCGATTGCTGTTCAGGCGCAGAATGAAACTCAGATCCTCGGGGGTGAACTCGCTGCCGTCGCGAACCCGAAGCTGAATGTGCACATAGGGATCGGCGAGAGCGAAGAGCGGCTCACCGGCGAAGGCCAGGCGCCAAACACCGCGCTGGTCACTGCTGGCGCGCCGGAAATCGGCGCATTTTTCGCCCATCCCGGCACCCAGCAGCTCATAGCGATTTTCTGGATAGCGCATCTCCACGTAGCCGCAGTAGAGACGATCCAGCTCCTTGGCGGTGAGGTAGAGATCCACCACATCGCTCTCGGCTCCGGTCTCTACCTGCAACACCACCGGCAGATCCGCGCCGCCATTGACCGGCGCCGGCGCCGGCCAGTCGCCACTCACATCGCCGCGCAGAATCCCGGTGAAATCGACATTGTCGATGAAATCGGGGAACTGGATCTCCGGTGTATAGCAGCGCGACTCGCAGTAGAAATCCCAGGTCCCGGCGCGCGACGCCAGCCCGATGGAGTCATGCACGGCATACATCAGAATCAGCGACGCATCGTAGGACTGGATCAGGCCATTGCCGGAGCAGTCGGCGGCGATCCGCTGCGGCAGCAAGCGGAATGGTGGAGTGCCGTAGTCGATCGCCTCTTCGGGAGTGTCCGCCGGCGGATCGCAGAGCACCGACACACCGCTTCCGGTTCCGGTCGGGTCGTATTCGTTGGCATCGATTCCGCAGAGGTCGATCTCTTCGTGCTCAACCACATACTCCAGAATCATCCAGGCGTCGTATTCGGTGATCGCCGGGCTGGCAAGAAGTTGCGGCGCCGAGGGCGTCAGGCAATCCTCGCAGTAGGCGCACCCGGAAACGGTGAATTCGCCGTTGGCATCGCTCACCAAAAGTGTGTCTACCACGCCGCCCGCGCAATCCCGGGAGAACTCCACTTCCACGCCGGGAATCGGACGCGGATTGGGCGGGTCGCCACTGAGTGTGTCGCAACTGAAGTAGTTCAGCATGCCGCTGAAGAGCATCCCCGGAACCTCGAAGCTCCCGGAAATCGCGTTGGCGCAGGGAGCGCCCTCATTGAAGAGAACCGTGTCGATGGTAACCGCGGAAGACTCCATGCAGGGAGCGCCTTCGACGGCATTGCCCAGCAGAGTGAAGAAACGGGAGTCGGCGATGTTGACCAGTGGATCGGCGCTGGCCCACGCCACCCGAATCCGGTTTCCTCCACCGCCGATGTAGTTCCAGTCGAAATAGCCTTGACTGGCCATTCCCAGGGCCGCGGTGACGTCACTCAGGTTGAAATAGGTGGGGTCGAAGGTAAGCTCCATCTGGAATGCGTAGATGTCGCTGTAGAGCGACAGATCGCTGCTGGTTACGACGGGCAGTTCCCACTCATAGGGATCGAGCGGGTTCTGGGTGAGATCCTGCGCCGCGACGATCGCCTGCACGCAGGAGGGCAATGTGTCGCAAATCACCACATGGTGAGGCGCGTC
The DNA here is from genome assembly GCA_026991065.1 of Gemmatimonadota bacterium. Taxonomy (GTDB): domain Bacteria; genus JALXCG01. Next base: position 2,512 of record JALXCG010000877.1, read on the forward strand.
CGCGGTGCCGTCGGTGGTCGCGATGCCGAAATCATCGATCGCCCACAGGTAGTAGTCCACGCCCTCCGGGTCGGCGATCGCCGTGACCGGGATTGTGCCTTCATAAATGTTGCCACCGATGGGAGTCAGAATCTCCTCGGTGTACTGGAACGTGGAACCGGGGCGATAGTAGACCTTCGCCATGTCGACCATGTTGGTGGAATCGATCACCGTGGCATCGATCAGGATCTCCTGGTCGGCATCGGTACAGGCAACCGGCGTGTGCTCGATCACCGGCGCCTCGTTGGGCCAGACCGCGATCTGATAGGGGTTGTTGCCTGGATCGGTCGATGGATCGAAAACCACCACTTCGCCGTCGCTCGCCTTCAGATAGTAGTCGATCCCCGGCGTGACCACCGCGCTCCCCGGGATCTCCCCACAATAG
>JALXCG010000878.1 GCA_026991065.1 Gemmatimonadota bacterium
CCCCCTCTTCTCCTCACGGTGGCGAACCCATGAGTGGTAAGCAGCGTGTTCCTTTTTTAGGAGCCCGCGCGTGCTGTCAGGGGGAAGGGAGGCGGGGGGAGACGGATGCACCCACGAAGGTCACGAGCGAGGGGCCGCAGCCTCTGCTCGCTACATAAGGCGAACGCCGAGATGATCGCACGGCGTGCTCCGCAGGGGGTTCCCGGCGTCCAGCACCAGTCCCGTCGAACGTTTCGGTCTCGTCTGGGAGTCAACGACTCATGCGTATTCTTCCTGTCATCGCTCTTGGATTGCTTTCCACGGGCGCCTTTGCCCAGTACAACTGGCACCCCTCACTGACCAACGCCGACACCGGTGGTACCACCCCGTGGGGTCGAGTGCATTTCGACCCGAGCAACGCGAATGTAATCTGGGCGGCTACCACCGAGGTCCCGGATCCTTTTGCCACTGATCCATTGCCGCCGGCCAATGGCCTCTGGAAGACCACCGATGGTGGAGCCTCCTGGACGCAGATCAACAGCGGCGATTTCCTGCCGGAATACCATGTGCTGGATTTCGCCATTGCCGCTTCCAGCCCCAACACGGTCTACGCGGGGACGCTGGAGCACGGTGTGTTCAAGACCACCGACGGTGGCGCGACTTGGTTTACCGTGAACAATGGTCTGGGCTTCCCCAACGCTGACTGGGGTGCGGGCGCGATCGTTGTCGATCCCTCCAACCCCGACAACGTCTACGTTTCGGTGGCCCAGCTCGGCAATATCGACATCTTTTCACCCTCGCCGGATCACCCCGGGTTCTTCTACTCGCATGACGGCGGCGCCAATTGGACCAAGAACAACAACGGCCTGCCGCCGACTTCCGACAGCTTCGCCGATCTGCTTTCGAACACCGGTGTGGCCGCATCGCTGGTGATCCCCTCCAACGAGACGTCGACCATCTATGCCGCCATCCTCAAGGTGGAAGCCAACGGCAAGCTGCTCTTCGGCAAGAAGGCCAAAGCGCGGGTTCTGGTTTACAAGAACACCACCAGCGGAACCGGTTCCTGGGTCGGTGTTTCCGACGGCTTGCCGAGCATCGAGCAGGATGACAGCGGTTTCGGCTCCGTGTTGCGTTATGCTGCTGCCGGCGGCGTGCTGATGGTCGAGGCGGTTCCCGGCGGCCATGTGCTATTCCTCTCCACGCTCGGTTACTCGGGCGAGGTGCTGCTGGGTGATGAGCCCGGATTCAACCAGGCGCGCGGTGTCTATGCACTCGCTCCGGGAGCCACCTCCTGGATTCCGCGCAACACCGGTCTGCCGGTCGTCAACGATCCCGAGAACATCGATGCGATCAATGCCGGTCCGGTGGCGATCATGCCGAACAACCCCTATACCCTGCTGACCGGTATCTATGGTGCGGAAGCCATGATGCCGGGCTCGACCAAGGTCTGGGCGACCGTGAATGCCGGTGACCCATGGATGATGAACTGGGGCGACACCGGTCTTGAGACCTCCCCGACTCAGGGACATCCCGAAGCCAACGCGACCTTTATCGAGATCAGCCGTCAGGGCAACCGGGTCGCCGCGGCGATCGCTTGGAGCGGCAACGATCTGGGTGACGAGTCGGACGACGGCATCTACCTCCTGCCGTAACTTCGCCGGCTCCGTGAGCCTGTTCTGCTGCCCCGGTCGCGCCGCGCGCGGCCGGGGTTTCTATTGCTCCCGAATGTTTGGACCCCGGCCTGGAAGCCATGGCCGAAAAAGCTGTCCGTGTGCATTCGCCGCCAGCGGAAGCATCCCGTCCAGAAGCAGCAGGGAACCGCCTTCATCGGTCACGATCCCGCCGCGAGATTCAGGATCATTCCCGCCTTCGTCCGCAAGTGCTTCCCGGCGCCACCAGTTGGACACCGCCGGATCCGCCGGAACTGCCGCGGCGACTGCCACGACCGGCCGCGCATCGGTGGCCGCGGATCTTCCCTCGCCCCGCAGATAGCGCACCACGGCGCGGAACAGCGCCCACGCTTCCTGGCGCTGAATCGATGGCTCAAGGAGCGCACTGCAGGACGATTCGCCCGTTGTCTCCGTTCCTGCGCCGGGGAGGTGAACAACGACCGCCGGCCCAGCCGTCATCAGCAGCGTGAAGTCGCTAGCATCCACCGATTCGCCGCCGACCCGCGCCCAGGCACCGGCCTCTTCTGCCAGCAGATAGGCCGCCCGGCGCCCATTGGCACTCGACGGATAGTGATGGATCCGCACCGGCCCGCCGACCAGATCGTGGCGCAGCGTGAGAAAGAGCGTGGCCGGGTGATCTCCCTCCTGGAGCACACGATCGACGCCAGAAAGTGCTTGCCATGGTTTTTCGCGGGTCAATTGAACTGTTGCTCCGGCTCGCCGCAAATAGTCTGCCAGGAACCGACCGACCGCGAGGTTGAGATCCGCCTCCCGCTCGCCGCAGCGGCCCACCCGGCCGCTCTCATCGCCCCCCAAGGCCGGGTCGATCACGATCTTGGCCCCCATCAGCTCCGCCGCGATGGGGCGCAACCGGCAGAGAATCTCGTCGGTTCTTTGATCACCGGCCGGGGCCGGCACAGAGCAAGCAAATGCCGCGTAGCCACCCGCTCGAACACGAAGCTCCGCCGTGCCACGGCCTGTGCTTCCGCCCGCGTCGCCGCCCTTTCCGCCGCTGTCCCTGTCGCCATCCCGGCTTCCGTGCTCGTCTCCGCCGCCCAGTAGCGCGCGCCCCAGGCGGTCGGTTCTGCTCACCGCATCACCCAGCGCTACCCACGCTCCCGGCAACCCCTTTCCGTCGGCCACGACATGCACCGAGAGTGGCAAGCCCGCGGCGCCCGGCTCCCGCACCGGCAGCATCTCCCGGAGCACCACCTTCCCCGCGCTGCCGGCCCGCGCTTCGATGTGCACCTCATCCGCATCCGCGAGCGGTTGCACCCAGGCACGGGCGACACCGTTCCGGGTGCGAGTCGGACCGTCGACGATTCTTCCGCCCTCGACGCGCAGTGTGATCTCGCTGCCATCGGCGACCGCATCCCCCTGGGCAGTGCGTGCGTTCAGCAGCAGCGGCACCGCCGGCCCGCCTTGCAGCAGAGGTTGTGGCAGCACCGCGCTCACCCGCTCCACCGCCGCCTCCACCCACAACGGTTGCTCCAGCGTGGGGGTCGCATTGCCGCGTTGATTGCGCGCGCTCACTCTGAGCAGATGCGGTCCCGGCGTCAACCAGGGCGTCTCCGGTTCCGCCGCAATCCGCTCCCCGAAGACCGAATGAGCCAGCGGCCGTGCATCCAACTCAACCCGCACGCTTTGTGGATCGAGCGCCGGACCGCCGTGGGCCAGGAACTCTACCTGTGGCAGTCCTGATTCCGGCGTCAGCCGCAGCTGGCGGGGAGCGCCCGCCGTGGACCTTACTGCGCCCGCCTCGGTCTCCACGTCTGTTTTCTGTCTCGGCGCCGTCGGCACCAGTCGCAATGTCGGCAGACCGCGCTGCAGATAGTCCAGAATCCCTAGAAAATAGGCTTCCGCTTCCAGCCTCTGAGCTGCCGGATCGCGCAGTCGCTGCCCCATCCCACGGCTGGTCAGGTAGCTCGCCTCGCCGAGCACCGCGGTCCCCGGATTGCGTCGCAGCACCAGATAGTTCCCCGCTCGCAAAAGGGGCGGATCCGGCAGATTCAGTGCCGACGCCAAATGCTGCTGAATCCGCACCGCGGCATCCCGCGATGGGCCTGGATCCGCCAGCCGGTGATAGACCTCCGTGCGATTGAACTTCCCCACTTTTCCCGGTCGGCTGTTGTGATGGATCGAAACGAAAAGATCGGGCTTGAGCGCCGCCGTGCGCGCCACCCGCTCGAGCAGATCACGCCGCACACTCCCGCCGCCATCTTCCGCCAACAGATCCTCATCCCGTTCCCGCGTTAATGTCACCCGCGCCCCTTCCGCGCGCAGCAGCCGCGCCAACTCCAGTGCGACCCCCAAGTTGACATCCGCCTCGCGCGTCCCATCCGCCGCCACTGCCCCCGCAAAACGCCCGCCGTGCCCCGGATCGAGCATCACCAGTCGCCCGGCCAAACGGCCGTCCGGTGCCGGAATCGCCTCCTCCAGGGAACCTTGATAGGGCCGCTGCCGCCCCGCGCAACCAGCCAGAAAGAGAAGCAGCAGCGCGGCAAGAAACGAGCGACCTGAACAGAGAAAACGCACAACGCCTACCTCCACCAGTGGCGGCAAAGATCGCGACCCGTGGTACGGGCCATCCGAACGGCGGCGCAGTTGACCGTCGCACCATTGCAACGCTCTGCTCCGCACCTCATCAGTCCACGCCCCAGAGGTTAGCCTGATCGAACCGCGCGCGAACCCCCCTCTTGCTCTTCCGTCCCACTCTCCCTATCTTGCGGATGCGCCCGCAGTGCGCCCTTCCGATCCCCTCAAGAAGAGACCCCATGAGATCAGTAGCTCCGCCAGACAAAGTCATCTCTCTCACCGAATCAGTCGCCATGGTTCGCCGCGGAGCGCGCCTTGCTTTGGGCGGTGTGCAGATGGCACGCCGCCCCTTCGGTTGGGTGCGGCAGGTGCTCAACAGCGATCTCCGCGACCTCGAAATCATCACCCACTCCGTGAGCATCGACACCGATCTGCTGATCGCTGATGGGCGAGTTGCCGCTCTGCGCTATCAGCCGCCGGTGAAGAGCACCCTGGGACCGCCGCCCTCTCTGGTCAGGGTGGAGCAGGACGGCAGCGTGCGGATCCTGCGGGAAACCGGCGCCACCCTTGCCAGCGGCCTCCGCGCCGCGCTCGCCGGCATGGCCTTCTTTCCTCTGCGCCATACCGACCTGGGCGATGTCGATCGGTCCCGCCCCGATCTTGTGATCATGGACTGTCCCTACACCGGCGCGCCGGTGGTCGCCATTCCGCCGTTGCCGGTCGATATCGCCGTAATCCATGTCAACGCCGCCGAGCGTTCGGGCCGCTCCCGGATCAACGCCGCCGTTGGCCTGGATCAAGAGATGGCCCTGGCCGCCAAACGCACCATCGTCATTGCCGAAGAGATCGTCGATGATGTCGGATCCGCCGGTTTGCGGATCGCCGCCAAGCATGTTGATGCCGTGGTCGAACTGCCCTATGGCGCTTTTCCATCGGCCTGTCTGCCGAGCTACAAGTGGGATCTCAGCTACGTGCTCTCCTACTATGACGCGGTTCGTGAAGGGCAGTTTCAGGCGTTTCGCGAGACCTTGACGCAGCCCTCCTACGATCAGTTCCTGGCCCAGGCGCGCAATCGCCAGGGGCTGCGCGCCGAAACGCCGTAGCGGCGGCCGCGAGCCGCGCACCACGAGCCGGAAGATCGGGCTGTTTCCGGCGCGTAAGTTCGCTATGCTCCCGGGGCCGGAGATGGCGCATTCTCCCCCCGGAGCGGGGCGGGAATTGGTCGGTTGCCGTTGCCATCCCGTGCTTACGATGCGATGCCGAGAACCACCACTCATCCCGATTGGGCACTGCCTCGCCGCAGTTCTTGTGTTGACCCGCAAGGTGCCGGCGCGCCGCCCGGCGCCCCCGGCGTTGGGGTGGCCACAGCTTCGCGCTCGACGGAGCGCCGCCGCGCAGGGCAATGCCGAGCGGGTGTTTTTCTCGGGCTGATGGCGCTGCTCCTGCTGTCCGCACTGCTGCCGCGGCCCGCCCTCGCGGTGCCCGGGAGTGCGGAGCGCGCCTACGCCAAGGCCCGCGATCGTTACCATCGCAATCTCAAACACCCGCGCGAGAACACCCCGCGCAATTGGGAGCGGGCGATCGCTCTGTTTCGCGATGTAGCGACTCGGTATCCCTCCTCGCACTGGGCTGCCGACGCGCTCTACTCGATCGGCCTCAGCTACGAGCAGAAGGGAGACCAGAAGCAGGCCGCCGCCGCATTCGAGGCGATGGCCAAGGCCTATCCTGAATCGCGCCTGGCGGACGACGCGCTGCTGATTGCCGCCACCAAGCGGCTGCAACTGCAGCAATCGGCGGGGGCCGAGGCGGACCTTTTGCGCGTCGTGCGGCAGTATGCGCAGGGCGACATGTACCCGCGTGCCCGCGATCGTCTGGTTGATTTCTATCGAGAAAGGCGGGACGGCGACGGCGCCGAGCAGCTGCTGGCGCTGCTGCGCAAGAATGGCGACGACAGCGCGGCCCGCAAGAATCTGTCCCTGGTGATCAAAGAGGTGCGCGCGGCAGAACCAGCGAGCGACGACCCGCTCCTGGAACAGCGCCTGGGCAGCGAGCCGGACGGCAAAGTTGATGTGGTCGGCCAGGGTGAAAGCTGGTTGCGAGCAGCCGGGCGGCCCTATGTAAAGGAACTCAAGACCTGGTCGGCTTCACGTTCCACCAGAGTGGTGATCGGGCTGTCGGAGGCGGTGCATTTTACCCACAATCGGTTGGCGCACCCCGACCGCATCTACATCGATCTGCAGAAAGCGGTGGCGTATGATCAGGGGGCACTGCTCAATGTCGATGACGGCACGCTCAGCACCGCCCGGGCGTCGCAGTTCGACCCGCAGACTGCGCGCATTGTTTTGCAGCCCGCGTCCGCGACGGTGGAATACAGCGTCTTCGAACTGAGCAATCCACCGCGCATTGTGGTTGATCTGCGCCGCGAGAGCGAAGCTGAACTGCGCTACGCCCTGCCGGTGGGTACCCAGTCTCTGGCTCAGGAGTTGGGACTGCGCGCCCATCGGATCGCGATCGATCCAGGGCATGGTGGGCATGATCCCGGCGCGATCGGCCCCGGCGGCTTGCGGGAGAAGGATGTGACCCTGAGCGTGGCAAAGGCGCTCAAAAAGCTGCTCGATGCCGAGGGCACTTTTGAGACTTTTCTGACCCGCGACGACGATCGCTTTGTTGCTTTGGAAAAACGCACCGCTTTGGCCAATCAGCGCGGTGCGGATCTATTCATCTCGATCCATTTCAATGCTCACACCAAGCGCTCCCGGGCGGGCTACGAAACTTACTACCTGGCCATGGCGCAGAATGATGAAGCACGGGCCGTGGCGGCCATGGAAAACGCGGTCTCCATGAAGAATCTCCACGACCTGAAAGGGTTGGTGGATGGCATTCTGCGAACCGCGCATCGCGACGAAAGTCGGCGCCTGGCGCAGTCGGTGCAGGCTTCGCTGGCGCACGGCATGAAGGGGAATGATCGCGGCGTGAAACGGGCGGGGTTCGTGGTCCTGGTGGGGGCCGACATGCCGGCGGTGCTGGCGGAGTGCGGGTTCATCACAAATCCGCAGGAGGGGGGACGCCTGCGGCGGCCGGAGACCATTGCCCAACTCGCCCACTGTTTATACGACGGCATTGTCGATTACGCACGTGATCTGACTGTGCTCAGCGAGAAGTGAGGCGTGATGAGTATTTGCGTGCGGTGCCCCGCACGCGTTAGGATCCCCCCGGCGCAAGTGAAAGTGCGCGCCTGATCCGCCAATCCGGCTGTTCCAGATAATGCCGGCAATGAACCAGAGTTGCGGCTGGAAGCGAAGAAGTGGTCGATGACAGACCAGGAACTGTACAAGGCTTTCGAGAAGGCTTCGCGCATCGCGGGGATTCGTGTTTTGCGCGGGCGGCCGCGGATTCGCGGAGGCAGCTGCCACTATCGTGGCCGCGATTTCGTGGTTCTGCATCGCGATTCGGATCCGCGGCAGCACCTGCAGGTTCTGGCGCAAACTCTTGCTGAATACAGTTTTGACGACGTGGCTCTGGAATCTGAGGAGTTGCGCAGCGTGGTGGCGGAGGCCAAGCGCATGGCCGCGTCGCTTCCGCAGGGCGCAAGTGCGGAAGCGACGCCGGTTTCTCTTGAGAAGCGGGGCGAGGGTGGAGCGGGGAGCGCCCCCGACACTGATGAGCCCTTGATTGACTGAAGAATCCCGGCGTGGACCGGGAGCGGAGATCCACTTTGGCGACTCGTAAACACAGTGACCTCACAGAGGATCCGATTCACGAGCAATTGGAATATGCCCTCGCCTGGGCCATGAAGAACCGCACGCTGATCCTGGTTATCGCGGCGGTGTTGGTTGCCGTGGTGGCGGGCGCCGGTCTCTACACCCAATGGCACCAGGCGCGGGAAGATGCAGCGACCACCCTCTTCATGCAGGGGTTGGACGCCTATCGGAATGGCGATCTGGACCAAGCTCGCGCCGCTTTTACTGAGCTGACGGAGGAGCGGGGCGGTACCGCTGCGGGCGGCGATGCCGAGTTCTATCTGGCGAATCTGCTTTATGATCAGGGCGAGTTCGCGGCGGCGCGGGCAGCCTACGAAAAGAGCCTCAAAACCGCTCGCACAACCCTTTTGCATCTGGCCGCACGGGAAGGGATTGCGGCTTGCATGGAAGAGGATGGGCAGTGGAGCGAAGCAGCGGCGGCCTACCGCAAGATTGCGGCGGAGTATTCTGATGAGAGCGCGGCGGCGCGGAATCTCTTGAGTGCCGCCCGTTGTCTGACTGCTTCTGGCGATATCGAGGGAGCACGCCAACTGTACCAAGAGATTGAAGAGAATTACCCGAGCGCCGCGATCGACGCACGCGTGGCGCGGGCGCTTTTGGGGGCTGAGAGCGCAGGGGCGGCGGAGAACGGCTGAGCCCTTACCAGTCGATCTCCATCCCGTCGTGCGCCCAGAGAAGATCGGGATTGGCTGCACGACGGGGTGGGGAGGGCTGCTCCAGATGAGTCAGCAGCACCCGCTCGGCGCCCTGCTCAAAGGCGGCCCGCGCTGCCGCGTCGGCGGAGAGGTGACCGGCATCCACGACCGCCAGGTCCACTCGCTCCGGGGCCGGCCAGTGGAGATCGTCCGGGCCGCCGAGATCACCGGAATAGAAGAGACGATGCTCCTCCAGTTCCGCCAGGAGGGAAAAACTGGAGTGCAGCGGTCCGCGGCCGCCGGGAGTCAGGTGCGCATTGGGCAGGGGCGTGATCCACAACGTCCCGCCGATCGCGAAACCCCGGTTTGGCTCGAAATAGCGGATCCGCACCACGCCATCCAGACGCCGCGCGGAGAGCCCATAGAAGGCCATCACATCGGCGAATTTCGACTCCGCTTCGCGCGGCAGCCAAATCACAGCCGGCTCCGGTGCCGCGACTCGGCAGAGTCGCAACTGCTGCACCAGCGCGGGCAGCCCGGCGGCATGATCGGGGTGGAGATGACTGACCACAATTCCGGCGATGCTCTGCGGGGTGATCCCGGCCATGGCCAAGGCTCGGGAGGTGCCGTCTCCGGCATCCAGCAGAACCGTGCCGCCGGCGTTCACCCGCAAAAGGGCCAAGCAAGCCTGGCCACGGCTCGCGGTGGCGATGGCGCTGCCACTGCCCACCACGCGCAGCGCGGGGCAGCGCGAGTTGGTCACGCCGCCGGTTCCTTGTACCGCACGCGGTAGGCGAAACGCAGAATGTGGTAGACCGCCGCCAGGCCGTCTTTCCAAGTGATCTTCTTTCCCTCTACATAGTCCCGCCCATAGTAGGAGATCGGGACTTCGTAGACGCGGCAACCGAGGCGGGCAACCCGGGCGGTCAACTCGGGTTCTATGCCGAAGCGATCCGACTCCAGCCGGAAACGGCGCAGAACATCGGTGCGGAAGACCTTGTAGCAGGTCTCCATGTCGGTCAGGTTGAGATTGGTGGTCATGTTCGAGAGCAGTGTCAGACTGCGGTTGGCGACGTAGTGCCAAAAAAGATGCACGCGATGGGGGCCACCAAGAAAACGCGAGCCATAGACCGCATCCGCCTGCCCTTCGAGGATCGGTTGCAGCAA
>JALXCG010000879.1 GCA_026991065.1 Gemmatimonadota bacterium
GCCCGACGTCGGCCCCGACCCGGGCGGGTGTGTGGGAGGCCCGGGGGGCACGCGGAGAAAGGCTCGGGATCGTCGCGGTGACACCCGATCATCGCGCGGGGCGGACCGGCCCGCTCGGCGTTGACGAGGTGCTCGGGTCCCTGCGGGAAGCAATCCCGGATGCGGACATGATCGAAGAAACAGAAGACAACGACGCCCGACTCGCCGCGGATACAGGGCCGATCGGTCGGCTGTTCTTCCTCGCCGCGGCGGGGCTGGCGCTGCTCGAAACGTTCGCCGCGAGGGTGGCCTCGCGCGTGCCGGGGGGTGAGCGGATTGGGTGACGCACTCAACACACTCCTGGACCTCGACGCGCTGCGTTTCGGCGACGGCTCGGGGCCGGGCGCGGCGCGGCCCACGGGCTGCGCGCCGGCGCGGGGGGGACGCTGGCCGATGTTCCGGGCGCGGGGGCCGCCGGCGGTTTGGGCTACGCGCTCATGGCGTTCTTGCGTGGCCGGCTGGTTCCGGGCGGCGATGTCGTGGCTCGCTGCGTGGGCCTGGGGGGCGCTTGTCGCGGCGCCGATCTGGTGCTGACCGGCGAGGGGCGCCTGGACGCCCAGAGCTTCATGCGCAAGACGGTGGATGTGGTCGCGCGCACTGCCGCCCCGGTGCCGGTGATCGCCGTGGTGGGCTCGATCGACCCGGCATTGGAGGAGAGGGTGTGGAGGTCGCGCCTGGCGGCGGCCGGAGCGCTCCCGCCGGGGGCCGTTCGTGGAGAGTTGCGGAGCCTGCGGGAGCGAACAGTCGAGCTGCTGCGGGAGTTTGCTCAGTCGAGAACTTCGGGGTTGACGATGTAGGGCAGTTGTCGCGGATCGCCGAAAGTTTCCGGCCGCAGAACCGCCAGGAGCCCGGCGACCGCGCGTCCCGCCATGCCGACATCGGGATCGGCATCGAGCCGGGTGCGCTTGGTTCCGCTGGCAAAATGGTGGAAGAGGCGCAGGCGGTCGGCGATGGCGGGGTCGAGCAGGGGCGAGTCCGGCGGCAGTGGCTCCCGGGCGAAGACATCCAGGGCGGCGCCCGCGATCCAGCGCTTCCGCAGGGCCTCGGCCACCGCCAGTTCATCAACCACGGCACCACGGGCGGTGTTCACCAGCAGCGCCTCCGGCTTCATGCGCCGGAGCGCGGCCCGATCGATCAGGTGATGCGTGTCGGCGCGCAGCGGTAGATGGAGCGAGACGGCATCACTCTCCTCGAGCAGCGTGGGCAGGTCGACGAAGCGGACCCGATGCTGCTCGCGGCTCAGGCCGTGGCGAAACCGCAGGTCGCACTCGGCTTGCAGCGCCTCGATCAGGGCGGCGTCCTGGTGCCGGGGGTCGTGGAGCAGCAGATCGGTGTCGAGGCCGATGCAGCGGGCGGCAAAGGCGCGGCCGATGCGCCCCACGCCGATGATGCCGATGGTCATGCCATGCACCTCTTGGCCCAGGAAGGGCAGGTAGGGGTGCCAGTGGCTCCAGTTGCCGCTGCGCACCAGTTGCTCCGAGGCGGCGAGTTTGCGGGCCAGGGTGCCGAGCGCGAAGAGCGCGAATTCCGCGGTTGCCGCGGTCAGCACATCCGGCGTGTGGGTAACCACGATCTTCAGGCGCGTTGCGGTTGCCAGGTCGACATTGTCCAGGCCGACCGCGCACTGGGCCACCACCCGCAGACCGTTGGCGGCTCCCGCCGCCAGCAGCGCGGCGTCGATCGGATCGCGGAGCGTGGTCAGCAAGCCGATCAATCCCGGCTCCTGAACCTTCCGCAGCAGAAGATCATGCGCCGGGGGAAGCGGCGAGGCGTGAACCTCCAGCCGCAACCCCGCGGCCCGCACCCGCGCCAAAGCCGCGTCGCCGATGTCGCAGGTTGCATATACACGTGCGGATGAATCCGGCATGGAGAGAGGCTCCTGGTGGGAGATTCCGGGAGGGCAGCGCCGGTGAAGGCCGGCCGCGGCTGCAGCCTGCAGAGGACACCGGCGTCCCCAAGTTGCCGCAGATGGGTCGCGTCACGGACCATCGCTCTTCAAGCATACCGAGATGGCCTCGGCGGAAGAACCGAATCGCAGCGGGTTTCCGCCTCGATCCATGGAAACGCGCGGCATCTTCCTGCTTGGCACGGTTTCTGCATTGCGTGGTGGTGCTCACGCCTCTGGCTCGGGTTCGCCGCCCGCCGAAATCGAGCCGGATGCGCGAGCGGCAGCACACCAACTTCCTCCGCGGACTGCGCGGATTGCAAAGAAAGGCAGCCCATCATGACTCGCAAAGGAATCTACTCAGCATCTCTTGCTCTGACCGCCGGTTTGATTCTCGGCGGCTGCAACAGCACGCTGGTCGGTGACAACATGGATGACCAGATTCGCAATGGCATCTCCGGCGATGGTGCGGAGGGGATCGTGACCTCCTGGAATGCCTCCGAATCGCCCGATCTCGCGGTTCCGGCCGACGGCATTCAGAGCTTTGGCCGCACTTATGCAAACGTCTCCGTCAATTACGACATCACGCAAACCGGCAAGATCGCCGACGCGACCATTGGACACACCGCATCCGGCACTTTCACCGCGGTGCACACCGATGGTTCGGTCGTCACCAAAGAGATCACGGATGATTTTGGCCAGCGCAGTGTCACAGCTTCGGAGGATGAAGGCGGCAACTGGAATGTGGATCGCGTTTCCGTCTTCAGCGGCAGCTCCGCCGACGGCGAAACCCAGATCAGCAAGGTGACCGTGAGTTGGGGCGACCAGCAGGTCGTTTTTGATGATCCCGCGACGCTGTATGACCGCGATGTGCTGACCTTCGCGCCGAATGAGCCGGTGACTGTGACCGTTACCGTCAATGACGGCGACGTGATCGGTGTCATCCATCAACTCAACGCATCGGTAGAGCCGATTTCGCACAAGCTTCTGGAGCCGACCAC
>JALXCG010000880.1 GCA_026991065.1 Gemmatimonadota bacterium
GGCTATGACCACTGGTTCGAGCAGGCGTTGGTTGGGGCATGGTGGTCAGAGGAGCGCCGGCATCTGGACTACCGGTTCCGCATGGAGCGACCGACCCGCTGGCTGAAGCGTTGGGGGCGCGATGGCCGCCAATCCCTCGTTTTTGAGGAGGTGGAGGGGATTCGCCGCTGGGGTTGGCGTTTCGAGCGTTGGGGGGCGCGCAACAAGATCTATCCGCCGCGCCACCATCTCGGGCTGGAGGTGGAGCGCTGGGCCGTCGACGAGCGCTTGGCGGATACCGGGTGGAAACCGGGGAACACGCATCTTCTGGGGGTCTTTTATGACGTTGCGCCGCGGGTCTATCCGGTGGACTTTTACGCCGCATTCCACTATCGCCACGGGACCGGCCTGTTTCAGGGGGATTTCACTTACGATAAGCTCGCCGCGTTTTTTGCGGCCGACGCTGCGTGGCCGAACTCTCCTCTGGAGTTCCATCTGGGGAGCTTCATCGGGTTGAGTTCGGAGTCGACACCTTCCCACGAGCGTTTCTTTGTGGCGGGCGCCGGCTTGATGGAGCGCCACGCCGCGCCGTGGCTGGCAACACCGGGTGGGGCGCCCGATGATGTTCATCTGTGGCTGCCGGGGCAGGGCAATGTGCGGGGTTATTTCGGTACCGCCGGGGATTTTTCCGCCCAGCGCATGGCTGCCCTGCAGGCGGAGGTCGCTGCTCCGCTCCCCCTGTTGGCACCGCTGGTTTCCTGGGCTGTCAACTCTCCGCGGATCTTTCTCTTCGGCGATCTGGCCAGCCCCGGCGGCGAAGGTGTGCCGATGGCGAATCTCGGCACTTTGAAGGATGGCGGCGTCGGACTTCGCGGATCTCTGCTGGGAACTTTTCCCCTGGAACTCTCGTTTCCGCTCTGGGTGAGTCATCCGGAACTGGTGGATGGCTCCAGCTCTTTCGACTTCCGTTGGCGGCTCTCGCTGCGGGCACCCTGGAGCGAACCTTTGTTGCACCGCTGACGCGGGCATTGTCGTTGATCTCTTCTTTTTGCTATCGGAAACCTGTGGACCGGATCGGTGACAGCCGTTCAGGTCTCCGGTAGAACGCTCCCGGTCCAGCATGTGAGGGCTTGAAAGTTGCCGAAGAGTTATCCCCCCGGGACACGTGACTGGTTTGGCGCTCTGCGTCGCGGACTTGTTTGGGCCATTGCTGGCAGCGCTCTGGGTGCCCTGGCCGTTGAGTGGCAGTTGGCGCGACTGCTGGAGTTGATGCCGCTTTTTGGGGACTTCTTGCGCGTCTGGCGCTATTTTGCTCTCTATTGGGGAGGGCCGGTGGCGCTGACGGCGCTGTTGATCGAACTTCTGGTCGTGGCGTTCTGGGGCGCGCGCGCGGTACCTGGGCGAAGCGCGGCCACCACAACCCTGGGGCTTGCCGGTGGCTCGCTTCTGGCACCCGCATGGGTTCTTGCACAGCGGCCGTTCGAACTGCATGATCCGAAAATTCTGGCGCTGGCGGGGGCCGCGCTGCTTCTGTCGCTGCTTTTGGCCTATCTCGTTGCGCGACTCCTGGTCCGGCCAAATCGGGGTGGACCCTGGTGGGCTGCGCCGGTGGTCTTGGTTCTGCTGCTGGTGGGGATCGGTCGCTCATTTCGTTTGCCGGAGCCGCAGGGAGATCCACAGCAGATTCAGAGCGCCATCCAGGACACGGGGCGGCGGGTTTTGCTCCTGGGCATCGACGGAGCGACTTGGCGGGTGATCGACCCGATGCTCGCGCGCGGCGAACTGCCGAACTTTCGCCGTCTGGTCGAGGAGGGCGCGCGCGGCACCCTGTACTCGACGGTTTCCCCGATTCAGCCGCTGATCAACAGTGCCTCCAGCGGAATGCGCTCGCCCGTGCTCTGGACCACGGTGATCACGGGGCGGGAACCACGCGACCACGGTATCCTGGACATGGAGGTCACCTTTGTCCCCGGCCTGGAGGAGCCGATTCCTTTTCGCCTGCCGATCGACTCGCCGGACCTCAGCTATCTGCCGAGTAATGCCGGTATGCGGCGCGTCAAGTCGCTCTGGAACATCCTCTCCGATGGCGGCAAGCGGGTGGGCAGCATCGCCTGGTGGCCTTCGTGGCCGCTGGACCATGTGAACGGGTTCATTGTCTCTGACCGCTATCGTGGGGAGGCCGATGGCTCGGGCCGCATCGAACCGCTTGACCTGATCGATCGTTACCAGTTGCCGGAGTTGGCTCAGGCGTTCACCATCGGAGATGTTTTCCAGCTCTGCGAAGGTGAAGAGATGGACCGCTCAGTGGTCCCCGGGCGGGTCGAGAAGCTGTTCCGCATGGACCATCTGGCCATGGTTGCGGGACCGCTTCTGGCGGAGCGGGAGCCATGGGACTTTTTCTCGATGTATGTCAAGAGCCCGGACGTGGTGCAACACAATTTCTGGGAGTATCACGACAAGGGGCCGGGGCTGGAGCATCGCCGGCAGATCGATCTTGACTACGACCCGGTCGAGGGGGTCTACCGCTATGTCGATGACATGCTTGGTTGGCTGATCTCTGTGCTGGATGACAATACCGACCTGATCATCATTTCAGACCATGGGGGAGGCCCCTGGCTGACCGAGCACGGCTTGATCCTGGATCTGTGGAAGAGTGCGGAGCGCTCCCGCTGGAGTGGTAACCACCGCAAGGACGGGATCTTCCTCATGTGGGGTCCCGATGTGCGCCGGGGTGTTGAATTGGAGCGCCCGGTCAAGCTGGCGGATGCGGCGCCGACCGCCCTGTACCTCATGGGATTCCCGGTGGCGAAGGATTTTTCCGGCGAGCCGCGGGTTGACGGGCTGGATCCGGAGCTGGTTGCGAATCGACCCGTGACCTACATCCCGTCGTATGAAACCGAACTCAAGCGGGGGCAGGTCTACGTGGATCCGGCCCTCGATTCCAGCATCGAAAAGGAGTTGCGGTCGCTGGGGTATCTGAACTAGAAAAGCATCATCATGAGCGCCTGGCCGCGCCAGAGGATGAACCCGAAGAAGGCGTAGACCAGCAGATTGAGCAGGACCAAGTCGAGCATGGAACGCTCGGAATCACGCTTGAGCATGTAGTGGATTCGGGTCGCCTCTTTCTGCACCATCCAGCGACCGCGGTAGAAAACCCGGCCCATCTCGCGCTGACTCTGCGTATCCTCGCGCAGTCGCGGCAGGAGCAGTTGGCGACAAGCCGCGCGAACGGCCTGTATGCGGGTTGCTTCGGTGGTGTGTTTCGCCATCTGGTTGCTATCCGGGAATGAACTGGCTGCTGATATAGACCCAGGCGTAGAATCCGCCGATCGCTGAAAAGAGGCCGATGCTGATTTCGAAAAGAAGGCGGATCAGCCAGCGGTAGCGATGGGTGACGAAATCGTCCTCGCTGGGAATGCGTCCGGCTGCCGCCTCCTCGGCGGCAACTTGGGAGTAGTAGTCGGCAATCTCTTCCTCCAGCGTGCGGCGTTCGAGCGGTGTGAGCAGCTCGAGAAGTTGCGAGGAGGCGGAGGCTTTCGGTTGCGGGCTCACGATGCGTTTCCCGGCCGATCGCGATGCATCGCTTCGAGCATCGCTTGATCAAGGAAAACCACGCCGTTGACAGCACGTTCCCGCTCCAGGTCACTGCGCTCGATCAAGACGCAGTAGACCAGTGAGACCACCAGCGCGAGCGCGACACTGACCAGGATGTTGCCGATCAGATTTGGATAGCGGGGCTCGCTGGGATCGGAGGGCCCGTCGATGATTTCGAAGGTGGTCATCTCACGGACCCCCTGAACTTTGACCTCCTCCAGCTGAGCCTGCAGAGATTGTTCGATCTTGCGATCGCGCGCCACATCCTCGGTTAGCCGTTGCATCGCCACCCGCGTTGCCGGGGCGTTGATCGCTGCTTCATTCAGCGTGTTGAAGACTTCTTCCAGGGCGTCGCGCTCCGCCCGCAGTGCTTCATTGTTGACCCGCTCGTTGATATAGCTTGACTGGATCGAAGATTGAATCGAATTCAGGCCCTGGGTTTCGACTTTGAGGTTACGTTCGATCTCTTGGCGGAGCAGTTGGTGGAGTTCTGCCAGTGCTGCTTCGGTGGAAGCAATCGTGGGGTGTGAAGCGGTCAGCTCATGGCCGCTGGTGGCCAGGACTACCTCCTTTTGCGCAATCTGGCGCCGCAACTCGGTGATGACTGGGCTCTCCGCCAGTTGCTCGTTGCCGATCTCGATCTCCGCCTTCTTGAGTTCTTCGCGCAGCGTGGCGAGTCGACCATTGGACTCGCGCAGGGCGACCAGGGTTTGATCGATGCGGTCGGCGAAGGTGCTGCGTTTCGCGACCAGGAGTTGCAGCTCCTGGTCCAGGTTGACGATCTCCTCTTGACGATGATACTCAAGCAACTCCTCCTCCGCCTTCTCGCGCCGCGCGACAACGGATTCAAGCTCTCTTTCGATGAACTCGCGCACGCGTCGATTGTTGTCCAGAGAGATCTTGCGAAAGAGACTGTTGATGGAGTCGTACATTCGCATCACCGTCTTTTGTCCATCCTCAACTTTGCGCACATAGGCGGTGATGGTGACGATTCCGGTGTCTTCAACATCGATGTCGGCGGTTTGAGTGCTGATCGGTTCCCCGGCGATCTCCTGGGCGACCTCCTTGATCGATTTGAGCGAGAGCAAGTCGGAGATTGAGCCGACCTCCGTGTCTCCGGCCATCGGCAGAAGCGGACGCATGATCTCGTTGGAGGGGGGGAGAGAGATGCCCGCGGCCGGCGCCTTGCGCGGCATCAGGCAGTGGAGAGTGATCTCGTACACCGGCGGGAAGACCGCTGACAGGACAAAACTGGCAGCCACTGATACCAGCAGAATCACCAGAATCGACCGGCGGCGCGCGACAACGACGCGCATTAGATCGAGGAAACTCAATTCTCTCATATGCTGCTTACCCGGGGGAGATTTCGCACCAACTCATCACGGCGGTGTTTAGTCAGTATGTTGTGTCCGGCCTTCTGGCGCAAGTGGAGCGACAAGGCTTCGATCGACCCAAGAAGAAGAAAGTTGATGTGGAGGTGGAGAGCCTGCTCGAACTGTTGCACAAAGAGACTGAGCATGAGCATGGAGAATAGGACCACGGCAGCGGCTCGGTCCTCGGGACTTATCGCCTGTAGGATATTCTGAATGGCGCGCGAGATGCCGTGCAAGTAGAGGCCGATGACCGCCAGGGCGCCGACAAAACCGAATTCGGTGAGCGCCATGACGAATGAGTTGTGGACATTGAGGCCTTCCAGGTTTCCTGGATAACGCCTGAAAGCATCGAGGCCGGTTCCCAACCAGGGGTGGCGCATGATTGCCTGCAGGCCGAGCTTGAGGATCCGTACCCGATAGTCGACGGATGATGTTTTGGCGCTGATCAACACATCGAGAGTGGCGGTCAGCCCGCCCGCGACGACGAAAAGGCCTCCAAAGACAGTGACGGCCAGGATGTAGCGCGTGGCCCAGCGGGGCCACAGCAGTGGCGGCAGGATCACGGTGGTGACGATTGCAACTCCGAGCCAGGATGTGCGGCTGAAGGAGCAGATCAAGCCCACCAAAAGCAGTGCTTGGAGGAGGAGGGTAGGGACGTAGGATTTGGGGCGCAACTTTGGCACCGCGAAACGCAAAAGGAGCATGAACGAGCCGTAGGCTTCGGCCTGTCCAAGGTAGACCGGATGCTTGAACAGACCGGTTGCGCGCAGAAAGGTGATGCCTCCAAGTGTGAAAAAGCGCTTCGAGCCCTCCGACTGAGGCATGAGCGATGTCATGATGCCGAACAGGCCATAAGCCGCGACCTGATAAATGGCAACCGCGGCGGTGATGGCTGCAAAGACCAGAAAGACTTTGGCAACGAGAAGAAAGTCATCCCAGGTGCGCAGATAGTTGACGATGAAGAGCGTCGAGAGAATGCGGGAAAACGGCTGAACGAGTATTTGTGCTTGATAGGGGGATCCGCCCCGGGTGTACATGTGCAGGCTGAGGGCACAGGCGACGAAATAGAGCAAAACCCACCAGTTGACCGGGGTAATGCGGAGGCGAATGTCATGCCCGGCGACTGCCGCAACAAGCAGGACGGCGTAATAGAAGAGCAGGAGTGACCCGACGTAGGGTCCCGGCAGGAGCGAGAAAAAATAGCCCGCGAAGAGCAGAACGAGAAAGACCTGTCTGGCCGGGAAGCGGGGCAGCGCGGCGCGCAGGCGCCCCGCCAAAACGGCTACGCAGCCGAGTGTTACGGTGAGGATCGCCGTAGTATAGGGAAAGCGCTCGACGTTCTTGAGAAGAAGCGGAATGTCTTCGCAGTCGATCCAGATTTGGGCCCAGGGCGAAACCGCCACGGCAAGAGGAACCAGCAGCCCGGCGCTCAGTGCAAGGAGATAGAATGGTCGCCGCTGGGTCATGGGCATGGCGCTTCACCGGTATCAGAATTGCGCGGGAACGAAGGATTTCGTTGGTAGCCAGTCGAGCGCGCGTCGACCGCAGCCATCGGCGACCGGTGCAAAGGAGAGATTCGCACTGCTCGTCGCACCGGAGTAGAAGGGAAAGCCGGAGGCGTCGCGCGCGAATTCACTCCTCTTGTGCGGGGGGGAAGCACACTCTGGAAGAATGAAATGGGAAAGAAAATTGATAGCCTGATTTTGGCATCAATGCAAGTGAGAAGCTGGTGTGACGTGCTATTCGACACGGGTCAGGGCCTCAATGAGTGGCTCCGCGGCGTGGCCGCCTTGCCCCTTGAGCGAGCGCAATGTTGCCAATGCGCTTTCGGTGTGTCCCAGTTCGATGGCTGCCGCAGTGAAGTCCTCCAGCGTATCCGGGTCGGTGCAGCCGCGCTCAAGGGCCTCTTGCAAGGCCAGAAAGGCGGGCTCGGTCTCGCCCAAACTCCAGAGCGCTGCCGCGAGATTGGCGAAGAATCGTGGGTCTGGCTTCGGAAGGAGGGTTGCCTGGCGAAACGCGTCCGCCGCGGCCGCCATGTCGTCCAGTGCCGCGAGAGCCCGGCCCAAGCCGTCGTGCAGCTCCGCTTCCTTTGGGGCAAGCTGCAGTGCGGCGCGGAACACTTGAGCCGCGCCCATTGGGTCCTCTAACTGGAGGCGAGTGTTGGCGGCCCAGCCAAGAACCAGCGCGCGCTCCGAAGGCGCCAGAGGAAACTGGAGGGCGCAGCGCTCGAAACCATTGAGCGCTTCGCGTTGCCTCCCGGCATGGGCCAGGGCGATCGCGTGCTGGATCGCTGCATCGGCGGACGCCGGCGCCATTTTGAGCACCTGAGCGTATACCTCCGCGGCTTCGGCTGCCGCGCCCCCCGCGAGCAGTACCGCGCCGAGTTTCTCCCGCGGCAGTGGATCGTTGGGCAGGCACTGCGCAGCTTCCAGGAAGGCTTGCCCCGCCTCTTCCAACTGGCCGGCTTGGCGCAACTTCTCCGCCTCCTGGAAGCGCTGCCGTCCGCGGGCGGCGCGAGCCGCTGTCGTCGCTGCCGGCGAGGCCGCCGCGGCTGTTGTGGTCGCGGCTTGCCCCGGCCCGGTGGGAGTTGTTGCGGCTGCTGCCGCCCGTTGCCCGGCAGGAGTTGCTGCGTCCGCTGCTTGCTCCGGTTCGAGGTCGGCCCACTTCCGCCGAAAGATCTCCTGGTTCTTCTGCAAGAGAGCCTGATAATCCTCACCGGAAGCACGGAATGAGACCGAACCGTAATGGTGGATGAACGCCGCCGGGCAGATGCCCACTTTGAAGCCCGCCAGTCGGCTGCGCAGGCAGTAATCGTCATCTTCGAAATTGCCGATGCCGAATCGGGTGTCCAGAAGGCCGATGCGCTCGATCAGGCTCCGGCGCAGCATCATGCAGAAGCCGGTGACGCGGGGCACCACGTCAACGCGGTTGCCGAAAAGTGCCTGCCTGCGGCGGGCAAAATCCTGCATGCCCGGCTCATCCTTGTAGGGAACCTCGGCGACCAACTGTGGCCCGCTGATGCAGTTCGAAGTGGGGCCGAGGATTCCGAGGGTCGGGTCGGTTGCGAACCCGCCAAGCAGCGTTTCCAACCACCCCTCGGTGACCACGGTGTCATTGTTGAGGAGCACTACATAGTCGCCGCTGGCGGCTTCTATGCCGGCATTGAAGCCAGCGGCGAACCCCAGGTTCTTTGGATTGGCAATCACCCGTGCGCCGGGCACCGACTGAAAAAACGCCAGCGTGCCATCGGTGGAACCATTGTCGATCAGAATCAGCTCGTAGGGCTTGCGCGTGTAGCGGCGGATCGACTCGACGCACATCCGGTTGTACTTCTCCTGGTTCCAGGCCAACACCAGGATCGAGGTCAGGGGTTCATCGTGGGGCCGCGCCAGGAATGCGTCGCCTTCACCTGCGCCGGCCTTTCCCATCTGCTCCAGAATCTCCTCCATTCGCACCTGGTAGGTGTGCCGCTTGCGCACCACCTCCGCCCCGCGCGCCGCGATCTCTTCGCGCTCAGCATCCGCCTGTAGATAGTAATGGGCTTTTTCCAGCGCCTCGTCTACTGACCGGTAGGTCACGATCTCTTCGCCGTCGCGCAGCAATTCGGCCTGGCCGTTGGCGCTCAAGTCATTGGTCAGGAGCATTCGTCCGCAAGCGGTGGCCTCGAAGACCCGCATGTTGACATCGTCGCGGATCGACCGGTTCAGGAGGATGCGGCCGGCGGAGAAACGGTCGCTCATCTCTTCGAAGAACGCCCGCCCCACGAAGTGACTGGGAAACGCCTTCGCCATGGCTTCGAGCAGCTCCTGACGCGGCCCAGGAAAGATGTTGCCGACAAAGACCACGTCCAGGGTCGGCTCGATCCCGGGATTGCGTCGATGTACCTCCGGGTCGCAAGCGAGCGGTAGCCAGGATGCGTCGCGGATTCCATCTTGACGCAGCGCTGCGGCGCCGTTGCGTTGGGCCGCAAAAACCCGGTCGAAGGTCCGCGCTTTGTGGCGATCCCAGGCATACTGCAGGTGGGTATCGATCACCCAGAAGGCTGCGGGACGCAGGCGCCAGGGCAGCAGATAGCGCAGGCTGTCATCGACATTCAGATAGAGATCGAAGGAGTCGTCCAGAGTGTGGACCTGTTGCGGGAGTACGTGGGTCGGTTCGCAGATTTTCTGCAGCGCCCGCAGACAGTAGCCACCGGTGGTGTCGGGACGAGCCTGGTTGTCGAAGATCACCGCCACGCGGAGACCGGCGAAGCGTTTTTCCGTGGGAGTCATCGCGCCTCCCCGGCAGCGGCTGTGCAGTGTTTGAGTGTGGAGGAAGCCGGCGGGGGAGCATTGTCCGGGCCGGTTGTCGCGGCGGCGAGCGGCGGTTCGCTCTGGTCAGCTAGAGCCGCGCGGGCGCCCGCGTGTTCGGGGTTGCGGCGCAGGATCTCCTCCAGCTCGGCGCGGTATTTCGCTTCGTGCCCGGCCATGCGGATGATCGTGGCGCGATTCATGCGCGCGTCGAGCAGCTCCGGGTCCAGTTCCACGGCACGATCGAAGCGGCGTTTCGCCGCGCCGATCTTGCCCTGCTGGAAGAGCGTGACGCCGAGCCGGTTGTGGTCCGCCGCGCGGGAGTGGCGGGCGCGGACCGCACGCCCCAGCCAAGCCAGAGCCTGGCCCTTGCGCGGTCCCCACGTATGGAGCGCTTCCAGCAGCAGGTCGTGGGCCGAAAGCAGGCCGGGAAGCGCCGCATCGGTCATGAGTTCGGGATAGTGGGGGAGCGCGCAAGGG